>NZ_OSDX01000056.1:0-26634 GCF_900382755.1 Vibrio sp. Evd11 | reverse complement strand
TAGCTAAAGCTGACCGACTAAAGTCGGTGGTTTTAACCTTTTAGGAGACTAATAAAAGTTGAGCTCTGCTAAGTTTTGTTGGGTTTAATTAGAGATGCACAAACGAGTGATGTATCATGCGCTCGTTTCATGCTTTCTTGTTTAGCGGTTGCAGAATGTGATTCATACCAACCTTAGTTCGGACACAAAGACCAATATTTCATGCCAAAGTTGATAAGCAAAATTTGGGTACATGCTTTTATGCTATTCGCTATGTTAGTGGCCACCATCAGTGTGGACAGTATCGCGAACGCCAATGCTATGCAGGTGACTCAAAATCTATCAACCTTATCGCAGAACACCGATTCCTCATTCGACACCAGTGACTCATTCCCATATTCCAGCGCGCAACCCAATGTAGAACACCACTGCTGTGGCTCTGTATGCTTACTTAAAATGCCACCGTTGATTGTGTCAGAGTCTTTTGATACCCAAATTGGTTCATTGGCTTTGATCGAGAAAGAGCCTTCACACAAGGCGATCATGTCGCCACAAGCTCCTTACCGACCTCCTATTTCTTAATTGTTTGTCCCTGTTTGGCAACGCTTGCCAACGTATTACTAATACAGCTCTATCGCTGTAAACAATGACATCCAAATTTAGGAAATAAACACATGAAAAAGCTATTTAGCCTATTCGCAGCTCTGATCATGAGCGCTTCAATTAATGCCGCTCAGTTTGAAGAAGGTACTCACTACAAGATCCTCGACGTAGCGAAAGCAGATAAGCCTGTCGTTACCGAGTTCTTCTCGTTTTACTGCCCTCATTGCTACAAGTTTGAAGGCGTCATCGAGTATCTAAAGAAAGACCTACCGAAATCAGCAAGCTTTCAAAAAGTGCACGTAGCGTTTATGGGCAACGACATGGCTGTGCCTATGGCAAAAGCTTACGCGACCATGATTGCACTCGACACTGAAGACAATATGGTTCCGGCAATGTTCTCCAAAATTCACGAGAAACAACAGACCCCAAGAAACGAAGCGGAACTGCGCCAGATCTTCATTGATAACGGTGTAGATGCGAAGAAATTTGATGCGGCCTACAACGGTTTCGCAGTTAACTCAATGCAGAAACGTTTTGATAAGCAGTTTGATGCGAGCACACTAACTGGCGTTCCGGGCGTATTAGTTAACAACAAATACATCGTAAAACCGGATCAAATCAAGAGCTACGAAGAGTACAACCAGCTGGTGAATTACCTTCTAACGCTTTAATCAAAAGCAATAATCTTTAAAACCTCAAAAGCCAGCGACCTGTTCGCTGGCTTTCTTGTCTATACGAGTGAAGTGAACGCGCGATGGCACGCTCGAAGATCATTCAGCTCGCCCTTGAATACACATCAAAATCACTGTTCACTGGCATCCGCCGTTATTTCTCATATACTGCACCCTATTACGTCATCCACTACTCTGTAGTACTCAAAATATTAGTACTCGAACATTGGGCACCTTTATGATTATTCTGACCACTAACTTTGGCGACATCGAAATTGAACTTAACCTTGAGAAAGCGCCAGTAAGTTCAAAAAACTTCCTTAAATACTGCCAAGAAGGCTTCTATGAAGGCACCACGTTTCACCGTGTGATTGAAGGTTTCATGATTCAAGGTGGTGGACACACTATCGACATGACAGAGAAGCCAACACACGCACCTATCGTCAATGAAGCAAATCGTGGACTAAAGAACGTGATTGGCTCAGTGGCAATGGCTCGTACAGACGCACCACACTCAGCAACGGCGCAGTTCTTTATCAACCTTGACGACAATGATTTCCTTGATCATACCGCGACCAGCAACGCAGGTTGGGGTTACGCAGTGTTTGGCAAAGTATCGGCAGGCATGGACGTGGTCAACAAGATTGCGCTTGCACCAACCACTACTCGCTGGGGACACGAAGATGTGCCTTGCGAAGATATCGTGATTACTAAAGTCACTGTTCGTGACTAATTCACTCACGTACTCTGCTTGTCCTTAGTGCTATCAACGCGATTACACCAAGTAAATAAGATAAACACGAGAAGCCTTGGTGGTAAGGATTGAACTTTACCACCTACATTCAACGTCAGTTCTTAGAACCGTTACCAACGCGAACGATAAGTACGATGACACGCTCGGCATGTGTTATTGGCCGCATCTAAACCACGTTCAGCCTTGCTAAGGTCCTGCTCAATACTCGCTTGTTGTAACTCCGTAAAACCTTGGTTCATCTGTAGCATCAGTTGGTTGAATTTCTCAGGCTTACTCCACACCGCTTCTTTTGCCTTACCGCCCGTGTCACTCTCAGCAAAACTGTTACTCAGTACGATTCCGTGCTCAACCAAACTCCCACTTAACTCCTCAACCTTCTTCCAATCTGTATTTCGGTTCCCTAATTCTGAAGACACTTGTTTATTGAGCTTTTCAATTGAGCTAAAAGCCTGCTGGCGATTGTTCACAGCTTCCGTTGCGGCAATAGCCATTACCGGCACAGTGATAAGTAAAGCGATAGTCAGTTTTTTCATAGTGTCATTCCTGTTTATTTGGTCGGTTGATTTGTTGAGTTTTCAATCGTAATCGACGAGATGCATTTAATTTACACAACAACAGTTGCTATAGCAACTGTTGTTGTGTAAATTAATATCACTTTGTAAAACGACAAGCAGGAAATTGAACGATGAAAATCTGGGATCTACCGACTCGACTCTATCACTGGCTGCAAGCAGCTCTGTTTATTGGCCTTGCTGTATCTGGTTTTAGTGGCAATGGCCCACACATTTATTTAGGGCTAGCACTGTTTAGTTTGATTCTGTGGCGCTTGGTCTGGGGAATGATTGGAAGTGATACCAGTCGTTTTTCTCAATTCATTAGCTCCCCGAAGTCAGCTTGGCATTACTTGCGCGGCAAAACTCAACCCAAGCCAGGACACAATCCGTTAGGTGCGTGGATGGTGATAGGAATGATCACGACTCTGTTTGTCCAATGTATAACAGGGCTTGTTATTGCTGGTTTCTTTGACAACTTGTCCTACTCTGATGTGATCATCACCGACACTGTATTTGATATCTTGGGTACGGCTCATGCTATCGCGGCACGTATGTTGGTCGCATTTGTCGTTTTGCATTTGTTGGCGATCCTTGTGTACAAACTACGCTCAAAGCCCTTGGTTTTAGCTATGTTCACCGGCAAACAAAACCATTCAGCGTCAACGGATTATTTCAGAAATGGCAGTCAATTGGCTTTTTCATCAAATAGAAAAGCGTTGTTGGTGCTAATTGCATCGGTATTAGTTACGATGACAATAGTTGTAATGTCATCGTAAGAATTAGGTACTGACGGATGTCTCAAGAATTTGATAGGCAAAATAGCTTTGGGTGGATGATCAATGTGGTCGCCAACAAAGCAAGCAAAGATTTTGATGTAGAACTCAAACAACACGGTTTGAGCCTTGCCCTTTGGCCAACCTTGATGTGCTTGTGGGAAGAAGAAGGCATTACGCAGCGCGATATCGCAGCGAAGTCCAAAGTCGAGAATTCGACAACGACACGAACATTAGACAAGTTGGAAAAGCTTGAACTGGTTGAACGCAGAGCCGATCCAAACAGTCGTCGTTCTTTCAGAATCTACTTAACGGAAAAAGGGAAAGCACTCGAAGAACAACTCGTTCCAATCCCTATTCGTTTAAACAAAGAGCTAATGAACGAGTTGGACGCTGAAGAACAACAGCAGATGATCAAGCTACTTCAAAAGATGGTCGCAGCGATCTGATCTTACTGTGACCGGATCTTATTGCTAGTGCATGCTTAATGAGTTCTGAACAATCACTAACCAACAAGCAATACTCGGCCTTGCGCCGAGTGTTTTATTTTCGTCTCGACCATTTGATATAACAAAATAGCGAACCAATAATCACCGCTCCGCCTAGCAGCTTTTGCATCTCAACCGTTTCACCCAACACGCTGACACTCAATAACAATGTCCACACTGGCTCAAGAATCATGATCAATGCCGCCACTTCCATGTTCACAGAATGCTGCCCTACCGTTTGCAGCAAGTAACGAATAGAAGTCGCGATAACAGCAGACACGATAAACCAGAAGATGAGCGTTTTGGTGATTTCAAATTCAGGCTGAGCGGTCATAGACGCAAACGCCATCCCACTGATACCCACCACAAAAAGCTGTACGCAGATCGAGGCAATCGGCTTGATGTTGGTGATAACACGCTTGTTCATCACAAAGTGAACGGACAACAACATCGAAGCTAACAAGAAGTAAACCTGACTCTGTTCAACATTCCAACCATTGCCCAAAGTTAGCAGTAGCATGCCGATAATCGCGATAGGAAAAGACATCCAAAACGCACGATTAGGCTTAACTCGAAACAAAATCCAAGACACAAACGGCGCGATGATCATGGCCAAGCTCATGATGAATGCCCCTTCCGACAAGCTTTCAGTCACCGAAACCGCAAACACCCATACTTGCAGTGAGGCAGATAACAATAACCCCACCCCGCAAAGAGACAGAATCTGCTTGAGAGAGAGCTTGCGAATGTGATGAATACAGAATGGCAGTAGAATCAGGCTTGCCACTAAAAACCGCACACCAATGAACACCGGTCCCGGCATTTCTAATACCACTAGCTTAGATGCAATCCATCCAACACCAGCAAACAGGGTGGCAAATAGAAGGTAAAGCTCTCCGCGCATCGCTTTCACGTTCATCATTTAACTTGGTCCAATAACAAAAAAAGCAACCCGACTCTACAAGGTTGCTTTTTATAAACATTCAACAGGATCAAGATACTATCTCAATACTCTGCTTCAGGCAGCTGTTTTTAGCCTGCGTATTCTGGGTAATCAATTAAACCCTTTTCCGCACCACCAAACAATGTGTTTGGATCGTGCGCCGCAAGTGGGTAACCATTTTGAATACGAGCTGGTAAATCTGGGTTAGCAACGAATGGACGTCCAAAGCCAACCATATCAGTTACGCCTTCAGCAACGGCTTTTTCGCCACGCTCGCTATCGTATTTACCCGCATAAATAAGGACACCATCGTAAGCTTCACGAACTGCCGCTTTAAATGCTTTTGGCGTTTCAGGCGCATCGTCCCAATCAACTTCTGCAATGTGCAGGTAAACAATTTTGTATAGGTTAAGTAGTGCTGCCGCTGCTGTGTAAGTTTCAACAGGCGTTGCGTCAACCGTGCCATTTAGCGAAGTAAACGGAGCAAGACGAACACCAACACGGTCAGCACCAATCGCTTCAACCATAGCTTCAACTACTTCACCCAAGAAACGCAGGCGGTTTTCAATTGAACCACCATATTCGTCAGTGCGGTTGTTTGCTTCAGAATCGATGAATTGGTTGATTAAGTAACCATTCGCTGCGTGAAGTTCGATACCATCAAAGCCCGCTTCAACCGCATTCAAAGCCGCTTGGCGGTACTGTTCAACCACTTCTTTGATGTCCTCTTTGGTCATCTCACGAGGTTCAACCACATCAACAAAGCCCGGTTCATCAGTGCCGTTATCAATGAATACTTTTACATTCTCTGCTTTAAGTGCAGAAGACGAGATTGGTTGTTCACCACCAATGTTGTCTGGGTGTGTTACACGGCCTACATGCCAAAGTTGAGCGAAGATAACGCCCTCTTTCTCATGCACTGCATCCGTTACTTTTTTCCAACCCGCGATCTGCTCATCAGAATAGATACCCGGAGTCCAAGCATAACCTTGACCCATAGGTGAAATTTGTGTGCCTTCAGCAATGATCAAACCAGCCGAAGCGCGTTGAGCGTAGTAAGCCGACATCATGTCGTTTGCTGAATTACCAGGTTGCGTCGCACGTGAGCGCGTCATCGGAGGCATAACAATACGGTTTTTAAGCTCAATGTTACCAAGTTGAATTGGTTGAAATAGTGCGTTTGTCATAATGATTTCCTCGATTAACCTAGTTGAATCAATTCGATTTGGTAGCCGTCTGGGTCAGTGATAAATGCGATGTGCGTTGAGCCACCTTTTACTGGCCCCGCTTCACGAGTCACATTGCCACCTAGCGATTTGATCTTGTCGCATGCTGCGTAAATATCTTCTACACCCAATGCCAGATGACCAAACGCGCTGCCCATCTCATACTCATTAGTATCCCAGTTGTACGTTAGCTCGATAGTCGTGCCGCCTTGTTCGTAGCCAACAAAAACTAATGTGTAGCGGTAGTCTTTGTTTTCATGGCGTTCAAGTTCCTTCATTCCCAATACCTTGGTGTAGAACTCGATAGACTTGTCTAAATCAGTAACTCGGATCATAGTGTGTAGGAATTTCATATTTCACCCTTATTAGCACCACAAGCATGGCGCCGTTATTATTTTGAGTGGAGGTTATCCACTAATCTCTGAGTGAAATAATACGATTCAGCGAGGAATTAATGAAATTATCAAAAATTCTCAATATGATAATTTTTTGTTATGAACTTTAAGACTAGCACGAACTCAATGACACAAAAAAGGGAAGCCAATGCTTCCCCTCGAGTTAGACCCTCAATTAAAACCGCAAACGCCTATCTTTAAGCGCCTTCGACATTGAGTCTGATGTACTGATGACTTGTTCTCTGAACCATTTATGAGCGGGGTCGCTGTTCCGCTTCTTCAACCAAATCAGGTAATGAGACATCGGCTGATACTCAAAGGGTGGTTTGAACAGCTGTAAACTTAACTTTTCTTGGAACTGCACGGCCATAGATAAAGGCACCACAGTGATGTAATCGGATTGGCTACACAGCAAGATATTACTGAACAGCGAACGCCCATGAAATACGATTTTACGTTGGGACAGATCCAAAGAAGTGTAGTGATTCAAACTGCGAACTTTGCGTCGTGTTCTGTCTAATACGGCATGCTTTTCACTTAGGAATTGAGCTTCGCTGATTTCACCTTGGATTCGCGGGTGATCAGCTCGACACACGATCACAAACTCGCCCTCATAAAGTGTTTCACTGACGATACTTGGGTGTTCAGGCACCACAATATCGATCATCGCATCGAACTCTTGAGTCAAAAGATCTTCGTAAATGCGCTCATCACTGTCTGGTTGATCAAAGACTTCTAATGACAAGTTTTGATTAGGAAGCGCCGCAAAACTATTGAGCAGCACCCACTGTAAATGCTCAGGCGCAGAAATCACAAACTTACGTTCAGAGGATTGCTCATCAAAACTGGTCATCGACTGAAACACGCCATTGAGTTCATTGATCGGCGCTTTAATTTGTTCATACAAGCTTTGGGCATAAGACGTAGGCGCAACCCCTCTTCCTTTGCGAACAAAAAGCTCTTGGCCAATCTCTTTTTTTAGGCGGGCTAATGCGGTACTGATGGTCGATTGGTTGGTACTGAGTTGATCCGCAGCTTTACTTAAACTGCCCTGCTCCATCACCGCAGAAAACACGGCAAGTAGATTGAAGTTTGGGATGTCATTACTCATATATCATTACTCTCAAGGCTGCCAAAAGCACTATGCTATCGTAAAAACGATAGCATAAAATAAGAATCTCAAATTTAAAGTTATAAATTGAGACACTAATATCCCGTGATACACCACTCTTTTAAATGAGAAACCTCGCCAATTGGTAATGTTCTAATGACAATGATAAAACTGACTATTGTCTCGCTTGTCATGACACTGTGTTCAGAGTGATTGAGGTATACTTCTAAATAATTATAGCTACAATATTTTTAATTCAGCGCTCAAAGAAGATGTTCTTGTTAATAGCTACAATCATATACTGAGCGTATCATTAATGTATTTCTTAAGGTTTTATGAATACTTTATGACAAATGGATTTTATTGTCGTCCGTATATAATTCATCATTCATTCGTATTACTCTTTTTATTGTAAAATGCGTGTAAAAAGATAAATTCTATCAACTCTCTTATTGATGCTTTTATTAGTCATTTCATTGATCCAAACCAATTTAATGGCCGATGTTTTAAAGCCGAATTTGAGCGCTAGCAAATAATTCAACCTACCGATTTAGAGTGATAGTGACTCATCGTAATTACGATATTATCAAATCGTAATTCTGGGTGGATACTGGTCAAAACTCTTCCTATTATCCTGCCAACAAATCAATTCTTAGTCCAAACAGAATGCTGACAAATGTTTTACAACACTATGTCAATTGCCATGGAAGATCCCCTCGACAGAAGAGGTTTACACGTAAAGAAGACAGTAGCTAAAAGAACGAGCCTAATATTTCATTCTGTATGACATAGTCATCCAACCTGCATTTCTGGCTAGTAATAAGAATTGGTTTATAGAGAAGCATATTCGCTTCTTGATACCGAGAATCGGTTGTCTGGACTGTGCAATATCACTTTAAATATCATCTGTTACTTTTGTTTATTATGAGCACTAATCTACCCACATAATAGACATCTACTTTTTAAGATGTCATTAAAGGTTACTTCTAGGCTGCAAATTCTCTCTTCTTATTGATGTAGGTTGAGATATGAACTTTATAAAAATCATTTTCCAGAAAATCTGGGCCGTTGTGATGGTCTTGATTAAATTCTGCCTGTTTATGGCGGTAATGTTTGCTGGTGCATGGGCTCTTGCACCGTTAGGCACAATCCATTCTAAAGACATCGACATGTCTCAATTCAACAATCATCCCAATGAAATGATGATGAACTTCTTCCAGATGGAGTACTTCTCTGGTTACTTGTTCTCAGTGACCATTGCTGTGGTATTAGCCGGTATTTACGGCATGTGGCAATTGCATGAACTGGGAGTGCATAAAGCAAAAGAGCACAAAAGCGCTCACGTACAGATCGTGTTTGCACTGTCACTTTGTGGACTGTTCATCAGCAAAACATTCTGGGTTATCGCCTTGGTTATCGCATTGGCGAACTGGAAACATATTGGTCAATCACTGAGTGATGTGATTCGCCGTGGAGTTCAGCCTAAACAAGATGCGACTAATGCAGCGACAGCCGCTGTCCACGTATCACCTGAACAATCGGTAGCAGAGCCGTCTCAAACACAAGAGTCTCCAGTAGAACAATCTTCAAAAGAACAGTCTTCAGAAGAAAAGGCTCCAACAAAACCATCCCCTACAGAAAAAGAGGTCGCATAATGAAAGAGATGATGATTCCATACATCCTAATTGTATGGTCACTGTTTGCGACAGGTGCACTGAAGAAGAACTTCAAAAACTACACGTGGGCTGCCATTGGCGGCGTAACAATCCTTGCGGTATTAGCGGTTATCTCTCGCTTATGGGCACCGGTTGATTTAACCAACTCAACCACAGTGAAAGCACCACACGCGGTAATGTCACCTATCTTTGGTCAGCAGATCGACAAAGTGCTTGTTGAGCACAACCAAATGGTTAAAGAAGGCGACGTAATTTACACACTCGTCGACATCGATTCTGCCGCAGACAAAGCAAAGATCGAATCTTCAATTGTTCAGAAAGAAGAAGAGATCAAGCAAATGATTCGCGACTTAGAGCGCGCTGAAACTTCACCTGAAATCTTCAATATGCGTGACGTAGAAAAGTACGACTCAGACCTTCGAGTGCTACACGCTCAACTTGTATCGTTAAAAGCCGATCTACAAAAAGTAAATTGGGCGCAAGAGAAGAAAACCATTAGAGCTGAATTTGATGGTCAGGTATCGATAGTGAATATTGCTGAAGGTTCTGTCATGGGTAACATGCACCTCTACAACACCAGCAAAAAATTCCTTGAGATGCGTATTTCAGACCAAACTTACGGCTATGTTCAAGTAGGAGACTTCGCAGAGTTCTTCGTTGATGCCTACCCAGGGCATGTGTTCAGAGCAAAAGTACACAGCTTTAATGCAGGTACGGGTGAGTCGAGTATTTCTCCACTTCAGGGGCCACAAAGCGTCGGTCAACACGTGGTAAGAAACGGTAACGGTTTAGGTCGTACCATCGTACTTGAGATCATCGAACCAGAAGGTTTCAATATCCCAATTGGTTCAGCTGGCGCAGCTTGGATTTCTGCTGAGAAGCCACATCCGTTCTGGGGCTTTATTGATGTAATCGGTGCGGCAACGGTTCGCCTACAATCTTACAAGTCTTACTTAGGCGCTTGGTAAGTACTTAGGTGCTCAGTAAGTACTCAGGTTCTCAGTAAACACTTATATAACAGCCATTAATTCCAAATTAAATGCCCTGAATGTCAGGGCATTTTTGTATCTGTCACAAGCTCATCTGGCTAATTGATTTAGATTAATTAAAATCGCCAATACAATCATTAGCAAAATAAAACATCGTAAAAAAGATAGGTTGAAATACTATTAGCGCGTAGATAGCGCCCCCCTCTCCTGTCTATTATTTGGCTCAAGAAATCCAATTCCTGTATCCAAATATAAGGTCACTATCATGACTAACACATTCAAAAAAATGGCACTTCCAGTTGCAATCGCGAGTGCACTATTTGCTTCTGGCTTTGCATCAGCAACGCCTGTTGTAGAAGCAACATCAACGGTAGGCCAAGAGCTTCAAACCGCAAATGCAGCTCAATACCAAAACATCGATCTTGATGCGCGCTACAAAAGCGAGGTTCTATTCGAACACGAATCAAACATGTTCTGGGGCAAAGGCGAACGTATCCAAGTGCTTTCAAAAACGGGCGATTCACTGGCTTTCACAGAAGAGTCTGACCATGTTCACCCAACCCTCACCAAGCATGGCCGTAAAATGGACCAAGCGATCATCAAAGTTGATGACAATGTTTACCTTGGTTACGGCTTCGGTCTAGACACACCAGTCATGATCGAAGGTGACGATGGCATCATCATCGTTGATCCAGGCGAATCAGTACAAATGGCCGAATCGGTAAAAAACCAATTCCGCGCCATCACAGACAAACCAGTAAAAGCGATCATCTACTCGCACAACCACATTGACCACATTTCTGGTGTTCGTGCATGGGCAACAGATGAGCAAGTGGCTTCTGGTGAAGTGAAAATCATTGCTCAAGAAGATCTGACTCAAGCTGTCGCTAACTGGTCTTCAAACCTAGGTACACTGTTCGGTCACCGCACTTCTTACACAGGTGCAAAACACGTTGAAGAAGGCGAACACGGCACAGTAAACGATGGCCTTGGCCCTCGCTTCATGCAAGGTGATATCTCGTTCATTGAGCCTAATATGCTCGTTGAAAAAAATGGCACATTAGACATCACAATCTCTGGTGTTCACATGCAGATCGTAAACGTGCCATCAGAAACTAAAGATGAAATCGTGGTTTACCTTCCAGAACAAAAAATCCTGCACGCAGCAGAGGTTCTGCAAGGCGAAAACTTCCCGAACCTACACACGATTCGTGGTACGAAATTCCGTGACCCAAGCATGTGGTTCAAGGGCATCGACGTTATGCGTCAATTCGATACAGAAATCATGATCAACTCGCATGGTCGTCCTGTTGAAGGCAAAGAAGCGGTAGCGGATGTACTAACGGCTTACCGTGATGCAATCCAATACACACACGACCAAACGATTCGTCACATGAACAAGGGTCTAACACCTGACGAGCTAGTTGAAGTAGTTAAACTTCCTAAGCACCTTGCTGACCACCCTTGGTTAGGTGAGCACTACGGTACTGTTGCACACGCTGTTCGCCAAATTTACGTAGGCTACAACGGTTTCTTCGAAGCCGATCCGTGGCAGCTAGAGCCAATGGCTTACGAGCAACGTGCTAAAGCGTTCGTAGAAATCATGGGCGGTCGTGACAACATCATCGACACAGCGAAAGCCGCGATCAAAGCAGAAAACTACACATTCGCCGCAGAGATTCTTTCTTACCCAATCACGGTAAACAAAGACGACATGGAAGCTCGCGCACTGAAAGCACAAGCTTACAAAGCATGGTCTGCAGACCAAGTGAACATCAACTGGCGTAACTGGGCATTAAATGCCGCTGCTGAGCTAGAAGGTACTCGCGATTTCTCTAACATGATCAGCTTTGCTTCTGTAGACGTTCTAACAGCCCTACCAAGTAAGCAGATCTTCGACATGATGACGTCGACTCTAATTGCAGAAAGCACGTTAGATGTAAACATGGCGCTAACGTACAACTTCTCTGATACGAATGAGTCATTCACTATCGAAGTTCGTAACGGTATTGCACAGCTTCATGAAACAGCCGTAGAAGGCGCAGATGTTCAAATCAACACTTCTCGTCAAGTGCTGAACCAAATCCTGATGGCGGGCCCTAATGCTCAGCAAGTGATTGGTAAGAACATGCAGTCTGGTGAATTCAAGTTCTCGAATGGCGATATCAAGGGCTTCGGTCTCTTCATGAGCTACTTCGACAAACCTCTTTCTCCTGAAGAACTGATGCTTATCGTTCGTTAATTGGATATACACCAATTAAAGGCATGCTAAGGATGGCGAGCCGATAACTTAGGGACCCATTGTGGTCCCTTTATCGTTTATTTATTGGTACAGTTCGCAGCCCTCACTCAACGATCTAGGTCTATTGTTGAAGTAAGGAAACTGCCCGACTTCGTTTAAGGTCCACACATGCTAAAACGTTTTGTTCTATTGCTTTCACTCAGTTCTTCTCTGGTATTCGCTTGCGGCTTACACCAAGAAACCGGGTTTAGTTTGGTGACCGAACCGGGCTCACTCGAAGTGTTTGGCAACATCATTCATGCTCGACAAGATGACGAGTTCGGAAACCTAGATAAACCGGATCATTTCAAACTGTTTGCGATAAAATCAGCCCTCGCAAAGGCACATCCGAGCAAGATTGAGTTCAACTTATTTGAAGCAATTAAAGGCCACTACAGCCAAATCAGCATTGAAAAAGGCGTGAACGTTTCAGGAAGAGACACTTTGCCGACAGACAACGATTTATTGCTTATTACAGAGCTCGATGTGTTCGATGCATTGGCGAACGGAACGATCTCTTGGGATCAAGCGACGCTGAATGGATTAGTGGTAATCAATGGCCCTCAAGACAAACGAGAGCAACTTGAAGATTGGTTTAGTGATATTTTCGAGGGGCTGTAGTTCTCAGCTGAACGGCAATATAGATGACAAGATAAACAGACAATCAGATAAAAGGTCGTTGAACCCTCGGATTTAAAAACAGTGAGGGTTCAACGACAAAACTAAATCAAAAAAGCGTAGGCAACGGAATCAGTTCCAGTCCAAGTACGCCGCTGATGCTCATCACCACCAGCAGAGAGACCTTGAAGACTGTCTTTGACCATTGAATGTAGTTAAGACAATCAACCTTACGGAACGTCACTTTGGTCCACATAAAGCAAACGGCTGCCGACACGGCTAGGTATTCATAACCCGCCTCTCCGAGTAAAAATAACCCCAGAGCAACCGCACCAAACGCCACCACATAAGCTTTCATGTGCTGATGTGCTTTATCAACGCCCTCTTTCACCGGTAAAACAGGAATGCCTGCATCGCGGTAATCTTGAATGCGGAACATCGCAATCGCATACGAGTGTGGCATTTGCCATAAGCAGAACATGATGAACAGCAAAACCGCTTCTAAGCTCAAGTAATTCGTCACACCAAGGTAACCAACTAATGGCGGAACTGCGCCAGAGATACTGCCAACTAAGGTGCCGTAAACCGAATTACGCTTGTACCACATGGTGTAGAAAAAGACGTAAAACACATAGCCAAGCAACACCACAACCGCAGACATCGGATTAACAAATTGAAACAGCAACGCTGTGCCTGCCAACAACATAACTAACGCATAGATAAATGCGACGTCTGTGTTGATATTGCCCTGAACCAATTCACGGTTCTGGGTACGTTTCATTTTCTGGTCGATATCTCGATCAAAGATGTTGTTCACCACGCAACCTGATGCAATCACAAGCCCTACACCCGCTAAAGTCGTCAGTAACAACATCGCACTGGCTGGTTCTGTTTTTGCGGCGAGAAAGAACCCCGCCGCAACAGAAATCAGGTTGCCGAAAATGATGCCCGGTTTGGTAATAGACAAATATTTTTTCAGCATACCTTGGCCTACAACTTCATGTTGACGTTCATGTTGTAGATGATCCATACCGAGCCAGCGATAAGAATCAATACAACAATGGCAGTAAACATCAGTGACACTAAGTTCCAACGCCCATCGGAAGATTTCGCTTCCATATGCAAGAAGTACTTAAAGTGCACAAAGATTTGCACCAGCGCACAACCGAACAAGATCACGTAAGTTTCCGTGCTTGGTAGCGCATGTGACCACACAATGTAGAACGGAATAATGGTCAGAATCAGTGACGCAATAAAGCCTTTCACGTAATCCGTTGCACCGCTGTCTAGATGCTGTTCCATTACATCACCCCCATTAAGTACACGATGGTAAATACGCAAATCCAAACGATATCAAGGAAATGCCAGAACAGGCTTAAGCACTGGAAACGCATCGACATGTTGTCGTTCAAGCCTTTGGTTGAAAGCTGGTGATACGCCACCGCCATCCAAATCAGACCAAACGTTACGTGCAAACCGTGTGTGCCGACCAAGGTAAAGAACGCAGAAAGGAATGCGCTTTCTTGAGGGCCATAGCCTTCTGCAATCAAGTGATGAAACTCATACACTTCCATACAGATAAAGGCTAAACCCAATACGAAAGTGACTTTTATCCATCGCTTCAGTCCGGTAACGTCTTTGCGCTTCATCGCAATCATGCCAAAGCCAAAGGTGATACTACTGAACAACAGCATCATGGTTTCGACAAACACGAACGGCAGTTCAAAGATATCTTTGCCTGTCGGACCTGCGATAGATCCACTCTCAAGCACGGCATAAGTCGCGAAAAGCGTGGCAAACAGGACACAGTCACTCATCAAGTAAACCCAGAAGCCAAACAACTTATTGCCCGCAGCTTCGTGGTGATGATCATGCGAGTGTGCAAGATCATAAGTGTGTGACGGAGTATTAGCTTGCATACGTCGTCTCCAAATCATCTTTATTGTCGTTGTTATCACTGTCAGCGCTGTTACCACGACCAGAGTTGTCGCCTTTCACTGACTGTTTCTTTGCTTCTTCAAGCTGTGCACGTCGAGCCGCTTCAATCGCTTTGATCTCTTCAACTTCCACGTAGTAGTCCACATCGTCGTTGTAGCTGTGTTGAATACACGTCACCACGATGCCCACTAAGCTTGCAGCCGCTAGCCACCAGATGTACCAGATCATTGCGAAGCCAAATGCCAACGCCCATGCAGAAACATAGATACCTGTCGGTGTGTTCTTCGGCATGTGAATACGTTCGTATTCTTCTTCCTGAGTTGGGTCAAACTCACCACTTTGCTTTTGATACCAGAACGAATCGATCTCATCGCCCTTAGGCAGTTTTGCAAAGTTGTAGAACGGCGGTGGTGAAGACGTTGCCCATTCGAATGTACGTCCACCCCATGGGTCACCGGTTAGATCTCGGTTTTGGTCGCGGTCACGAACACTCACGTAAATCTGAACGAACTGACACACCACACCCATCGCAATTACGCCTGTACCTGCAGCCGCAACCGCCAATAGAGGGAAGAATTCAGGGTTGATATCTTGGCTCAAACGACGCGTCATGCCCATAAAGCCCAGAGCGTAAAGCGGCAAGAACGCCATCAAGAAACCGATGATCCAGCAGTAGAATGCGCGTTTGCCCCAAAGCTCGTTCAGAGTGAAACCAGTCGCTTTCGGGAACCAGTAACCAATCGCAGCAAAACAACCGAAGACAACACCACCGATGATTACGTTGTGGAAGTGAGCAATCAGGAATACTGAGTTATGCAGAATGAAATCTGCGCCCGGTACTGCCATCAATACGCCCGTCATACCACCAACGGTAAAGGTGATTAGGAAGCCCACTGTCCACATCATTGGCGTGGTAAAACGGATGCGTCCTTTGTACATGGTGAACAGCCAGTTGAAGATCTTAACCCCGGTTGGGATAGAGATAATCATGGTCGCGATGCCGAAGAAGGCATTCACGTTAGCGCCAGAACCCATGGTGAAGAAGTGATGCAACCAAACCACAAACGCTAAAATAGTGATAGCCACCGTTGCCCATACCAGCGAGGTATAACCGAACAGTTTTTTGCGTGAGAAGGTTGCTGTAACTTCAGAGAACACACCGAAGATAGGCAAGATTAGGATGTACACCTCAGGGTGCCCCCATGCCCAAATCAGGTTCACATACATCATCACGTTGCCACCAAGGTCATTGGTGAAGAAGTGCGTACCGATGTATCTATCCAAAGTCAGTAACGCGATGGTGACCGTTAGGATTGGGAAGGAGATGATGATCAGGATGTTGGCACACAGAGACGCCCACGTGAATACTGGCATCTTCATCATTGGCATAGACGGAGTACGCATGCGCAAAATAGTCGCGAAGAAGTTCACACCCGTTAACGTGGTACCCACACCGGATATTTGCAGCGCCCATATCCAATAATCGACCCCGACTCCCGGACTTGCCTCAATGCCAGAAAGCGGCGGATACGCCAACCAGCCCGTACGGCCAAATTCACCTAAGCCCAGTGACATGTTGGTTAGGATGATACCCACTACAAACAGCCAGAAGCTCAAGTTATTCAGATAAGGGAACGCAACATCACGAGCACCAATTTGCAGCGGCACAATGATGTTCATCAGGCCGATAACCAAAGGCATCGCGACGAAGAAAATCATGATCACGCCGTGAGCCGTGAAGATCTGGTCATAGTGATGTGGCGGTAAATAGCCTGTCTCACCCGCTGCGGATAGCAATTGCTGACTACGCATCATAACGGCATCGGCAAAGCCACGAACTAACATCACCATCGCGACCGCAATGTACATGAAGCCCAATTTTTTGTGGTCTACAGAAGTAAACCATTCATTCCAAAGGTATTGCCACTTACCGGCTTTTGTTACCGCATACACCACTAAACCACCCACTAAAGCGATCATGGTTAACGTGAACAAAATAATGGGTTCGTGGTAGGGAATTGAGTCTAGAGTTAATCTTCCAAACATGACGATTATCCTTGGGTTTCCGGCAAACAGTTCATTGAACCAGGGTGCTGGGTCACGACATCAGTGAATAAAAATGGTGGGATACTGGAGAACAGAGTCACAGGTTCAGCCACACTCGGCGCAGCCAAAGAACGGAATTGCTCCCAATCTTCAATACGGTCTGGGCTAGCTTTCACTTTTTCCACCCAGTTTAGAAACGCCACTTGATCAGGCATGGCTGATGCGGTGAATTTCATTTGAGAGAACCCTTTACCACTGTAGTTCGATGCAAAACCTTTGAAGTCACCTTCGTGGTTCGCGATCAAATTCAGCTTGGTCACCATTCCCGGCATCGCGTAGATCTGCGAGCCAAGACGCGGGATAAAGAACGCGTTCATGATGTTGTCTGAAGTTAGCTTAAACGTCACCGGTACATCTTTCGGGAACGCAACATAGTTAACCGTCGCAATGTTTTGCTCCGGATAGATGAACAGCCACTTCCAGTCCAGAGAGACCACTTCGATCACCATAGGCTTAACGTCACTCTCCAGAGGCTTGGAAGGCTCTAGTTCGTGTGTTGTTCGCCAAGTGATGGTGGCCAGAATCGCAATAATGATGATTGGAATCGTCCATACCACTATTTCAATCTTGGTTGAGTGCGCCCAGTCAGGTGCATACTCTTCTGTGGTGTTGCTTTCACGGTATCTATAAGCAAAGTAGATGGTCATCAGGATCACGGGGATGACGACAATCAGCATCAGCAACAGAGCAGTAATAATCAGCTCCTTTTCCTGAACGCCAACGCTACCTTTTGGGTCGAGCAATGCGGAGTTACATCCTTCGAGCATCAAGGCGGTTCCCACCAAACCAATCCTCGACAGATTTGCTCTCGATAAAATGCGTTTATATCTTGAAGCTTCCATTAACTTTCTCGATGGTTATCCAGCCTCAGAACGAACGCCCGAGTACTGGTTGTCATGGTCATTAGAATATTTATGTGTTGAGCATGTGAAACGACGCATCTCAAAGCGAAACGGAATTAGCCACTATCTTGAACAGTCGACAGTTGAACTGCCAAGTTAAAACGACAGTGCTGCGTAGCCGAAACATTGCCGCACGGTTAAAACCACACAAAAAATATGACTTAATTGTTACACTTTGAAATACATTGTTACATTTGGCGCATTATGAGGAGTTGAAATTGAAAGCTCACCAAACAAACTTGGAAACTAACCTTCCAGTTATGAAAGTAAGATGTAGGAAATTGATGCAATTCAGACGCACAACATGAACGTGCCACACGAGTCGAGCCATGTGCGGAAAAGGATTAAAGCGAAACGGGAGAGAGAAAAGTAAACACGCAGTAGAAACAATAATGATTGATTACATTAGAAAGAGCGAATTAAGCAAAGTGTGATGACTGTCAAATTTATGAATTCACATAAGATTTTAAAGGTATTTAGAAAAGACATCACTTCAGACAGCAACCCATCAGGTATTCAAATAACACCCTGCTTTTTATGATAATCATGTCAGTTATACGCAGCAGAAAACGGACAGAAATGGGGATAAAAAGCCGATTTCATGAGTATTTTGATGGGTTTTAAGTGGGTGTTACTCCCCTCAATAGAGAGGAGTAAGGGTCACCAAAGAAGAGATTATGCTGTTGGTTCGACGACGGTTTTGCGCTGATTTTTAGTCATCAAATGATAAACCACAGGCACAAAGTAGAACGAGATAAGGGTGGTTAATACTGTACCGCCGACAATCGCGACCGCAAATGGAGGCCAGAAACCGCCACCAGCAATAATCAACGGCATAAAGCCACCAACGGTTGTAATCGTGGTCGAGCTGATATGGCGAGTACACGACATCACTGCCTCAACGACCGCATCCACATTGCCTGATGAGGCTTGCTTATCGAGTTTCAATTCCGTCAGAATCACGATGGCAGCGTTAATCGCTAAGCCCGCAATCCCGAGCATGGCGATGATCACCGTAAAGCCAAACGGATAACCGAAGATCCATACCGACAACAGCCCTAGCCCACCTGCCAATCCTGCGACCATGAAGATGATGCTACTCATTCGGAACGAGTTGAACGACATCACCACCACCAACACCATCAATACCACCACAACGGCGACATTCGAGATCAGGCTATTGACTGAATTGTCTCGTTCAGCGGATTCGCCACCAAAGCCAATCGTGTAGCCCGATGGCATCTCATAGTCTGCTAGGCGTTTTTGGAATTCATTAAGTACGGTTTGAGGTAAGACACCCGCTTCAATGTAACCCTCGATGGTATTCACACGCTGCCCGTTACGACGAGTAATCGCACCACGACTGGTCGTCAATTCAAGCTCAGCCAGAGTCGACACATTGATGCCAGTTGAGTACACCTCAGAGCTTATCGGCAAGCGAATATTACTTAAGTGCGCTAAGTTTTCACGCGCGTCATCCGCAACACGAACACGAATTGGCACCGATTCACTGCCCTCAATTACCGAACCACTTTCGCGACCTGTCAGCGTGGTTTGCAGCATGCCAGCAAACTGGTTCAATGAAATACCGTTAAGTTTCGCGGTGTCTTCATCGACCTTCAACCACACCTTAGGTGTACCCGGTTGCAGTGTTTCCCTTGTGTGAGTCACATGAGGAACTCCTGCCAGAATCAAGCGCACATCCTCACCAATCGCTTTCAGCGTATCGAGGTTTTCACCATACACACGCAGTTCTACTGGCGCGGTAAATGGAGGCCCTTGGTTAAGCTTTCTCACCAAGATCTGCGCCTGTGGTACTTCTTTATCTAGCACCTTTTGAAGTTCAGGAATTAGCGCATTGGCTTGATCAAAATTTTCTGTTTTCACCATTGCTTGCGAGAAGTACGGCGCGTTATTTTGCCTTGCTTGTAGGTTGTAATAGAACGATGGGAAGTTTGCGCCCACCAGCCAATCGATGCGTTCTACTTCAGGATAACGATGAATGATATCGTCGATTTTTTCAGAGTTATTCTTGGTCGCATAAATGCTTGCTTGCGGCGGCATGTACACCTGAATCTCAAACATGTCTCGATCTGATGGTGGGAAGAATTGCTCAGTCAGCTGAGACATACTCCAATAACCAGTAAACGGTACCAACAACACCAGAGCAATCGTGATGATTGGATGCGTCACACCAAAGCGGACAGAAGACGAGAACCAACGCGTCAAAGCCGGAATTCTCAAACCGGTCATGTACCAATGGTGTTGCCCTTTCTTATCAACATCACTGAGCTGTTTCGGCAGTAACTTAGTCGCCAAGCCCGCAATTAGGGTATGTGAAATAATGTAAGAACCGATCAAAGAGAAAGAAACGGTAATCGCAATTCCCCCCACGAACTCACCCGATGCGCCAGGCATCAAAATAATCGGTGCAAAGGCTAAGACAGTGGTGAGTGTCGAGCCCAGTAACGGAACCCACAAGTGCTTCAATGCATTCATGGTCGCTTCAGCGCGCTGCTGCCCTTTCAGGCGATAAGCTTGAATGGTATCAACCATTACCACCGCGTTATCTACCATGATCCCAAGCGCCACAATTAAGCCCGTCACCGACATCTGGTTAATCGGCACACCGGTCATTTTCATGATCGACAATGTCAGCAATGAAGTTAACGGCAGAGAAATCGCCACTAAGATCGCGGCGCGCACACCCAAGGTGACGAACAGCACAATCAAGATCAGACCAAAACCGATCATCAGGCTTTTACCCAAATCGTCCAAGCGTGTTTCTGTATAGCCTTGCTGATTGAAAAGCACGTTGACCTGAATATTGCTCGGCAGCTCTTGCTCAAATCGACTGATGAGCGCATTGGCTCTCGACGTCCAATTATCAACTCGCAGATCAGGGTGCATTCTTGCCGCAACAATCACACCCGGCTCGCCATCAATAATGGCAATCTGGTCTTGCGGGGTTTTCTCACCACGTTTCACAGAAGCAATGTCTTCCATACGGATGATGTGACCATTGCTGTCGGTGGCTATTGGCACTTGTTTAATACGTTCAATGGAATCAAGCTCAGACTTAATCTCTAAGCCAAAGCGAGAATAAGCACTGACCAATTCTCCGGCAGAGTTTTTCGCATCCGCCCCTTCAAGCGATTCTGCGATATTGGCACTTGAACGACCAAGCGCGGCAGCATCAGCCGTGCGTAAACTGATTTGAATCTCTTCTTGCGGCATCCCGTATTCATCAACGAATTCAGTGCCCGACAAGGTTCGTAATCGCTTAGCGAGCTCTTTGGCATAACGCCCGAGTGTTAATCGGTCAGGCTCGCCAGCACCAGACCAAGTTAGAGCCGTAATCGTGGTAAAAGCATAGGTATGGTCACTGTCGAGATCGGGAGAGTGAGAGCCCGCAGGCAAAATGGATTCGATGTCAGACAGCTTGTCACGAGCTTGAGACCAAACGGGTTCAGGCTCGGTAATCACATCATTGAGTTCCAAAGTAACAATCGACACACCCGGTCTTGACGTTGAGCTGACGAGTTTAACCTCACTTAACTCACGCAGTTTGTTCTCAATAACCTCGGTGACCAAGGTTTCAACACGCTCAGCACTGGCGCCGGGGAAGCTCGTTGTGATGTTCGCGTAGCGGTTAATGATTACCGGATCTTCTGCACGCGGCAGAGTCATGAACGCAGAAATACCACTCACCATGAGCAGCGCGGTCATTAAGATAAGCAATCGAGTGTTAGAAATAGTCTCTATGATTTTCATACTATTTCCTATTCAGCAGTAACGCTGGCTGGCTTCACGGTTTGGCCGGGAACCAAACGATGTAAACCACTGGATATCACCTGCTCGCCTTCGCTGATTGCACCGCTCACGTAGGCTTGTTGGTTGTTGGCAAACAACACCTGCACGCTTCGACGTTCAACTTTGTTGTCTTCACCAATAACGAAGATATTCCACACACCACGTAAACCATCGATCAAACCCGTGAGCGGAACCCAGTAACCTTGGTCATCGATTTGCTCATCAAACTTAAGGTACGCAAGTTGCCCTTCTAAAACAGATGCTTGCTCAGGAAACAGGTAACGTAGGCCAACACTGCGAGATTTAGTATCCACCATCGCCCCCGGATTAAGCAGGCTCACAGCGAAATCGTCTCGCCCGACACGAATACTTGGCGAAGAAAGCGAAGTCACTTTTTGCATTTGATGGGCAGGAATACCAATGAACGCTTCTTTACCTTCAGAGGCCAGCAGTGTCAGAGTTGGATTACCCACATTTACAACATCACCTAAAGAGACAAAGCGTGTTGCGATGGTGCCAGAATAAGGCGCAAGCACTGTCGATTTCACCAGCTTCAATTGATTGCCTTTTACTGAGGCATCAATGCGCAGCAAGTTCGCCTGCAATACACGTTGTTCACTAGTAAGAGAATCAATCTCAGCTTCGGCACTGAAGCCCTTTGCTTTCAGTGAACGTTGACGCTTCAAGTTTGCCGCCACAAGGCTCAGTTGTGCTTTGACTTCTTCGGCTTGCGCTTTCAGTTGGCTCGATTCAGTCTGCAACAGCTGGGTGTCTAACCGGATTAAGGGTTGACCTTCGGTTACTGTGTCACCGACATCCACTAGAATCTCGTTTACTTTACCCGCCAATTCAAAACCAAGATTCGCCTGTTGCCCTGCTTTTACCACACCAACATATTCACGCTGTACCGCATAAGAGGAAGATTGCGCTAAGGCCATCGTTTCCACGGTTAAAATGGTTTGGACGCTCGAAGCCGTTTCAGTGGTTGAATCAACCGACTCTTGGGCTTGTTCCTTTTCGCCACATCCAACAAGAAAAGCCGATAGAGATAACGCCACCGCACTTCCCTTCATCAATTTATACATACTCACTGTTCCTATGCGGTACTCAATCCTATTCTTTTTTTAGACTAACCAAACCAAACTAGACTGTCTAGTTTGATTATGTTAAAAATAAGTTTCATCGTTAATGATTGATAAAACCATCACAAAAAGCATAATGCTTAGCGCAGAACGAAATGCATTGAACTGAGCAACACCAAGTACCAAGCAACGAGAAACAGCACGTGACTAAAATCATCAAGAGTGAACAGAAGAGATCGCAGATCTTAACCGCAGCAAGCCAACTTTTCTCTGATCATGGCTTCAAGATAAATATGGATCAGATAGCGAAAGCGGCGAACGTTTCTAAGCAAACGGTCTACTCCCACTTTAAAAACAAAGACGAACTTTTCGAAACCTGCATGCAAACCAAGTGTGCGGAACGCGAACTCAGCCCTTCAGCATTTGATATGAAGGCCACTTTGGAAGAAGAATTGGTGAAGTTTGGTGTGAAGTTTCAAGATTTGTTACTTGATGAGCAGTCTAGGCAGACCTTTCAAAATGCGGTGAGCCAATCCAACACACATCCAGAAATTGCTTCTATTTATTTAGAAACAGGGCCACAGAAGACCACTAAGTTACTCGCTGATTATTTGCAGTCGAAAATAGATTCGGGTGACTTAACGCTTTCAACATCAAGTTCACCAATCATTGCTGCACGACAATTGTTGCTGATGTTTCATGGTAAGTCGGCTTATTGGGCATTCTTCGGGCACGACAGCGGCGAGTCTGATAATGAAAGGCTGAATTACACGCGTGAATGTGTTGCGCTATTCTTGAACGGCAACCAACCTCGCTAGTTTGAGCCCAACTGAATGTGGGTTAGTTAGCAGGAGCAGCTGACTCTAGCAGTAATTCGTAGAACCGTTTTGCAGCAGGACCTGTCTTTGCCCCTTTTGGTAAAGTGAGATGAAGCGGGACTTGGTATCCACTGCCATTTTCCACATTCAACACCGTGAGCTTGTCACTTCCTCGACTTTCAACAATATGCTTTGGTAGTCGACAATACCCGATTCCCTGCTCTACCGCGCCAAACGCATGATCGAAATTATCGACCGTAATACGCTGACTCGACTTCAACCACCCTACATCCTTTTTGTTCCCTTGCTTTTTACTGCCTTGACTAGCTTGAGCACCTAAGTCTCGCACCACAATTTGTGGCAGCGACGACAACTGGTTTAGCGATATAGATGACACGTTAGCTAAAGAGTGCGAACTTGCGACAACGGGCTCCATCATCGTAAAACCAAAGGCTTCTGCTGAGTAATTAGTAATAGGCAAGTTGATGATAGCCACATCGGCCAGTTCTTGAGTCACCATTTCCGTCGTCTTAGACAATGATGTCTCAATAACTTGTATTGATGTGGTGTTGTTCTCCGCCAAAAATGCAGCCATCGGTTGATAAAGACGTTTAAGACAACACAAGTGATCAACCGCAACCACAATTTCAGATTCTACACCTTTCGCCAGTTGTTCACTGATCAACTCTAGCTCTCTGGCTTGTTCCAGCATGCTACTCGCTCGGCGCAACAGTGATTTCCCATCCTCCGACAATACAGCCCTACGACCTTCAACCTGCACTAAAGAAACACCCAATTGGTCTTCCAATTTTCTCAACGCATAAATCAGCGTGGTGTGGCTCTTGTTCAATTGCAGTGCCGCCGCCTGAATACTGCCTGCGCGGTCAATCTCGTAAAGGGTTTGCCATTGGTCGAGGGTGGTTTTCAATCTCATCGGTCTAAAATCCTGACAGTTAATAACTATATTATGAACTTTTCTGTCTGTTTTTTACAGGTAATATCTATTTCAACAGGCAATCAAGCCCCCTACGTTTTGCGAAATGACCATGAGTCTCAGCGCAATACCAAGTAACTGTTTGGAGAAATAACCATGAAACTATTACAAGTCGATTTTGAATTTAGCGGCCCATTTGGTGAAGAGATGTCGAACGCGCTCGTTGACCTAGCAAAATCTATTAACAACGAACCGGGTATGATCTGGAAAATCTGGACAGAAAACGAAGCCGAAAAACTGGGCGGTGGTGTCTACCTTTTTGAAGACCAGCTCAGTGCAGAGACTTACCTAGCGATGCATAGCGCTCGCCTTAAACAGATGGGCGTCGATGAAGTACGTGGTGTAATTTTCGACGTGAACCAGCCTTTAACTACCATTAACAAAGGCCCAATCAACGACTAGTTAATTCGCTGAATGAAAACAAAGCGATTGGAATGAATAAAGAATTAGCGACAGGCACGAGATAGAGAGATAACAAATGAACAATAAAACGTTTTTAAGCCTACACGGCATCATTTACGCAGGGTTTGCCTTGGCGGTGTTTTTCCTACCAACGGTGATGTGGCCTATGTACGGCGTAGAAATTAATGATAAGTACGCTTATTTTCTCTCTCAGCACACCAGTATCTTCCTCGGTGGTATTGCCGCGATAAGCTGGTTATTGCGAGATATTGAGCCCGGAGTCAGTGCCAAAAAGCTCGTGCAAGGTTTGATTGTGACCAACATGCTGGGTGCTATCATCACTCTGTATGCCGCGTTTACAGACATTTTTGTTGGTTTTGGTTGGAGTGACCCTGCGTTCTTCCTTTCACTATCAGTGCTCAGCGTGTTGCAGGTTCGTCGACAAGGCTAGTTCATACAAAACCAAACCAATAAAAAAGGAACAGATGCATTCTTCATCTGTTCCTTTTTCTCAATCAACTGTCGTTAACCTCGCACGCTCAGCCTATTTGCTGTGCTCAACGTAAATCAATTCCTCAGTATTGAAGCCACGTTCTTTAGACATCGCTTTGAACTTCTCCATCACTTCTGGTGCAACCTCTGGTGTTCTTGAAAGTAACCACAAGTAGTCGGTATCTGGGCCCGAAACAAACGCGTATTGGTAATTCTCTTTGTCCAACTCAAACACCACATAAGCTCCGTAGAAGGGGCCAAAGAACGACACTTTTAGATAACCCTGATCGCTGCCTTCGACAAAGTACGCCTTACCTTCCGCCTCGTTCCATTCGCCATCTTCAGCCGAATAGCCGCGGTTAATTACCTTAACGCCACCATCATCACGTAGGCTGTATTCGGCACTGATGTTGTCTAAGCCACGCTCAAACGAGTGGTCTAAACGAGCCACTTCGTACCATTTTCCTAAGTATCGATCCAATTCAAACTGTTGAACGGGCTTTACTGTTTCAGGCATGCCCACGCAACCACCCAATAGAACCACACTAAGCAGCAATAATATTTTTTTCATCCTAACCTCGGCTTGTTTTTATTAGTAATGCGAGTAAGCCTTGTGAAAACATAAACTTACATCCTTGGTAATACGTTAAATCCATTTTTAAAGTTCACCTAACTGTAATTTATTCAGAATCTTATGTGAATTGTTTAGTATGTGAATGAATCAATGGTGTTTCATTGCTATTCGATATTGAGTCGGAGTCACCTGCTTATACGATTTAAACTGACGATTAAAGTTGGCTTGGTTGTCGTATCCCACTTTCTCCAAAATCAGATTCACTGGCAACGAAGTATTAATCAATAAATCACACGCCACATTGAGCCTAATTTTCTTTAGCCTTTGACTAAAACTCTCGTTGTAGTGTTTTTGAAATAGGCGCCTAACGCTACTCTCACTAATGTAGAGATGCTTCATAGACTGAACCTTAAGCATTAAGTTTTGCATAAATCCCGTCTAACGTAATGTTT
>NZ_OSDX01000091.1:0-15043 GCF_900382755.1 Vibrio sp. Evd11 | reverse complement strand
CGCATTTATTTCTGATTTACTGACGATTACTGTTGACAATGGGGAGTCCACATAAGATGCCCACAATGGTGCGGAGAGTACAATGACCACGAAAGAGCATTGTCCAATCTCTTTCCGACTCTCGTTGCCTTTTGGCTACAGCGTAGTAACCACTTCCGCTGCTTCAGTGTATAACGCGCCTTAAATAGATTCACATTACATTCATCATATTGACTCCCTAGCACTTACCCGAACCGTGGTTTTCAGGAGGAACATCCTCTCACTATTTTGTTCCCACTCAGCCTATTAGCCAAGTTTCGTTACATTGTCAGATCTGCTGCTTTATTCAGGATCCTAGGGTCATCTGGTGATACAGATGGTTCACTCTTTCGTGGTGAACAACGCTTCATACGACTTCAGGTTGCACGGACATAAACGCGTTAGAGTTTCTACTTAATTTAGTTAACAACGAATTACTTTATGTATGGGAAATCTCTACAATAGTGGCCAATTTTACTTGGCCACTACAACCCTTTTGGAGACTGGTCACGAAAACAGGACGTGGATTAAGTGACTCTAATTGAATTTTTAACCGACTTATTTGACACGTATGCCATAAGAGGCAAGGCAAATAAAGCGCACACCAATGAAGCGAATAGTGCTGTCTGGAAATCAAAGTATTGAGCAATGAAGCCAGTGATAGATGTACCAAACATCATCCCAATCCTCATCATATTAGTATAATAGGCTGACGCGAATCCCCCTTTCTCAGGGAACGCATCCTGGATAATAGTGATGCCCAATCCAACAAATACTCCATAGAACAATCCATTAAAAACTTGAAGTAAGAGCAGTAGCTCAATTGAAGTCACAAATGGCATTAGCCCGAAGTAGATCACGGCGCAAAGGAGCCCAAACACCATAAGTTGGCCTTTTCCATATTTTTCAGACAACTTTGCTGCGTATAGCATTACAGGAATTTCGAACAGCGCGGTTAGACCTAATAAAAATCCAGGGAAATATAAAGGTATGCTCAGTTCTTTAGTCAGATACAACGGCATGGCCGTAAGATAAACATGGTTTGCTAAATTGCCTAAAAAGATAACAAGGCCAAGAAGAAAAGCAGTCATGCTTATAGAAGTTTGTTGTTCACCTGATGCCAATGGAGACTCAGTGGCTTGATTAAACGAAGGAAGATACTTTGCCGTCATTAGTATAACTAACACAGATAAGACAAGGGCGATATAAAAGTTAGTCTTATAGCCCCAAGCATCCGCGACCACAAAAGCGAGCGCTGGGCCGATAATCCACACGACAGAAACGCCAGAGCGCATTTGAGTGTTGAGGCTTGTTATGTTTTTGCCTGCTTGATCTGCATACCGTTTAATCATAGATAATATTAATGGGATACAAGCATTCCCGGGGCCCATAAGGATAGTCCCTACTACGAGTGCTTGCCATGGTTCAGTGATAAAAGAAAAGCAGACTGCAGAAACAACGATACATACCATTGAGATTAAGAATAGCAATCGATCGCTAATCCCTTTATCTGACAAAGCTCCAAACCATTGACTAAACATAATGCCTGATAGTGCGAAACTGACGCTGTAATATGCAATGAAAGAAGGGCTCGCCCCAATGCCGCTCACCAAGTAAACGCTCATTATAGGAAGAATAAACGCATAAGCAGTTGCTGTTAAGCTGTTGATTATAAATAGCTTTCCAGAGACTCCTTTAAGTAAACTTTTCATTTTTGATTCCTCATCACAAAGTTATTTTGGGTGAATTGAATTAAGTTCCTCGGAAGATAACTTTGTTTTACTCAACAAAAACACAGGCCAGGCGCCTGAGTAGGGGCTGTTATAAAGGTAAAAACTTTTAACTTGTATAAAGTGATTAGGATACAAGGCACTACGAATAACATCTTCCCCGACTTGGAAAGAATAATCGGTGATATATTTCCCGTCATGCTCACGCTTTGTACTGTGTATCTGTATCACGAACGGTTCTGCCGAGTCGGGGCAACGAAAACTGACTTGCGATCCTTCACGACATCGGTGGTAAACTGTTGGCCATTGCTTAATAGTTTCTTTTACAAAAAAACAGATTCCATCGGGAACAATGAAGTTAAAAGAGCCTTCAGAAAAGTATAAGTTTTTCTTGAGAATAGAACCCTGTGGAAACTGATAGGTAACCCGGATGGTATCACCAAGTAGTTCAATATTTATTATGGGCTCCGGCAAGTCCCACTTTATTCTTTGCGTTTTATTTCCGTAGCTTAAAATCAAATCGCTATCGCACTGGATTAACTCCAATTCCCCGAAGGCGGGATGAGTAATAGAGAAATTTTTGGCATAGTGTGTCATATCTTAAATAACTGGTGAAAAAATTCTCACCAGTTCCTTGTATTAAGCTGTCTCTAAAAGTTCTTTTTTTTCATTGAGGAGTTTCAAGGTGTCATTGAAAGTTGATATGACATTGAATTCTTCCCATTCCAAACGTATCTTCATTTCATTATAAATTTGTTCAGATATATCAATAACTTTGATGGAGTCTAACCCCAACTCGAAGATTGACATATTACGATCAATATTGTCTAACTGAGATACATCCACCCATATTGCTAATAAACGTTCTTCCATTACTTTTCCTTTTTTACTGTAAACAGGGCACTGCCCCAAAAATACAAGCCGGTACTGATGACCCCGACTTTTTGACCTTCAAGATTTAGTTCACTTTGATTTATATAATCGTTAAGATTTATCAAGGTATCACACGTATATGCGTGTCCAAATCTTTGAATATTATCTTTAAATATCAGAGACTCATCGACATTTATAGCGTTGGCGATTTGACGGAGAGCACTGTAGCTGAAGTTGTGGCATATCACTTGGTTAACATCATGAGTAGCCATTTTGTTTTCAGTCAACATCTGTTTAAATACTGAGGATATACCACTTAAATATCGGTCATGAATATCCTTGTTTAGGGTATTGTTACTGGGGTTGATCATATCCGCATCGGTCAAATATGTTTTGATGTTTTGCCCACTGACTGACAATGGTAACCCCAGGTCATTCCTAGTTGACAATACACAAGAAACTGCAGCATCACTATTTATAGCTAAATTTTTAAATCTGGTTGACTCATCAAGAACTTTATCAGCGAAAACCATCAGAATAGTCTGATGTCGCCCTGAATTAATATATTGAGTTGCTACATCCAGTGCCGCAAAAAAGTTGTTGCACTGGGATAAATAAATGCCTATTGGGTACACCTTTTCTAGGCCTACGTTGGTCAGGCATTGAGCAATATCTTTGTCAATTACATCACCATGGCGATCACCAAAAGTGCTAGAAGAATAAATAACCAAATCAATATCTTTAGGGGATAAGTTGGATTTCGCTAAGCTTTTCTCAATCGACTTTTGGGCTAGCTCCCCCAATGTTCGCTCAGTTTTGTAGTAAGTGCCAAAGCCCATAGTGCGAAGAAACAACTGGCTCTTTCGATCTGAACAGAGTGCAACGTTTTCTTCTAATTCTATGCAGGTTTCACCAAGTTCATAGTCGATACAACCAAAGTTTATAGTTTGCGTCATATTAAATATACTCTCTCTTCATCAACACTTTATCTCGCTTACCATTCTGAGTTAGTGGGAGTTTATCCATAAATACAAACCTCTTAGGTAGCATATAAACTGGCAGTGAAGTGGATAGTTGACGGCGTATTTCTCTACTGTTCGTACCTTCTGCGACGACAAACGCAACAAGCGTTTTTTCCGTTCCTTCGGTATGAGCGATGACACATGCGTCTGTCGCGGCTGTATGTTGTAACAAAGCTTTCTCTATTTCAGGGAGTTCAATCCGATATCCATTGATTTTGACTTGGTCGTCGGTACGACCATCAAAAATGAGGTCTCCGTCTTCCCCTTCAACTACAAGATCGCCGGTTTTGTAGTATCTGCTAGATCCATCTTCGGAAATAAATGCCTCACGATCTTTGTCCTCATCAAGGTATCGCAAAGCGAGATGCGGACCGCTAACAATTAGCTCCTGGCCAGATTTCCCATGTGGAATAGTCTCTACATTTGCGTAGGCGAGTTCTTTACCAATCGGAACATTAACCATATTGCTATCAAAGTACTTATCAGCCCAGCACCATGTCACCTGAATAGAAGCTTCAACAGGGCCATATAGATTTATGGCTCGAGTGAGACTTTGAGGAAATGTGGTATGAAAGTTTCTGACTAAACCCAATTCGAGCGGCTCGCCACAAAACATCAACACTCTCAATGACGTCAAAGCGTCACTCAAATCGTAAAACGGCAATATTTGTTTCATCAGTGATGGAACAGACTGCCAAACAGTTATCTTGTGTTTATCAAGCCAAGGTATGATGGATAGCGGATCCCTAACGGTACTCTGTGGTGCAACAACAAGAGTTGCTCCAGACACGAGCCCCAGCAATAATTCGCCAAGTGACAAGTCAAAGCTGTGGTTGGTCGTTAAGGCTACTCGGTCACCTTGAGAAACATTGAAACACTCTTGAATTCCTTCAAACCAAGCTTGGTAGCCTAGATGTCCGAGCTCAACACCTTTGGGTTTGCCCGTAGAACCCGATGTAAAGAACACTACAGCGGGAGTGTTGGGGAGCAGTTTCGGGAGAGGTGGCGAAGGTTGATTCTCAGCAGTTACTAAGGAGTTAAGCTGGCACGTCAATTGTGGAATATCAAGTGCGTTTGAAAGCTCAATTGCACGTTCACTGTTTCTCAAATCATTAATGATCAGCCTAGGTGACGCATCATCAAATATGCTACGGACACGTTCCAGCGGAACTTTGGGTTCGATGGGAATATAAGCTCCCCCTGCACACTGTATTGCCAATATAGCGATAACCATATCGGTACTTCCGTCTGATAATACAATTGCTCTTTTTTCTTCTATATTATCAAAATAATCAACAATAGAACAAGCTAAGTTAGTCACAGCGAGTTTAAGCTCTCGATATGTTAAACTTTTTTCATCGTCGACAATAGCAATAGCGTCAGGCGTAGTATCGCCGTAGAGCAATATATTCTCCACTGGAACACTATTTTTATTGAGTGATAGCATAATTATTACTTTCCTTGAGATGATAGTGTTATTTCTGCCATTAAAAAACTATTCACGATAACTTAAAATGTTATCCATTTAAAATCTTCCTTTATTGAGTAATATAGTAATTATATCTTTCCTTAAGAAAATAATGTCATTTATGTCAATAGTGAACTAATTTATTATAAATTAATAAATCGTTATTGATATGTTGATTTTATGATGATATTAATGATGGAAAATTAAGTCAAGGTGGATTTTCCAGTGAATTCAACGAGTAAAGCTAAGTTTTTTCATCCATACCAAAATTATCCAAAATTAGAAAGTCCTAATTGTTTCCTTGCCACTTTGTCTTGTTTTATTAGCAACAATCACAAGGTCAACGACTTAGATTTGGCTCATTTAGAGCATGAGTTTCATTTATTTAATAATGACAATTTTGATATTAGTGGCATCCATTCAAATATGTCTATTCAACCTGGTTGGGATATGTCTAGTACCGAATCTGTACTTTCCCATCGTGTTATAAAAAACATCAGAAGCCGCTACGGGTTTAAGGTAAGTCGCTTAAAAATAACTAATTTCCAGGATCTGGATAAATTTTTACTTTCAAAAGATTATCATTTAATGAGTGTGATAGACCCGTTTTTCATTGAAGAAAGTCCATACTTCAACAAAGATCATGCTTTTAGTGTTTGTATAATCAATGGTAAAGATTCAAATAATTGCACCTACAGTTTTATAGAGAGAAAACATCAACAGTCCAATATATCATTCGAGGGTTTTAAAAATAATTTCAACTATTTCCTTGAGAGTAATGGCTATTTAGATATATACGTCGTCGATAGAGAAAATACGGATTTCCACATCGATCATATTAGTTTAAGTGACGACCTATCTAGGATAATTTCAAACCTAAAATCATCAAGTTCCAGACTTGGTTTAAATGCTATTCAGAATTTTACTGCTCAGTATAAACATTTACTGAAAAACGATACCCCATTCTTAGTTCCATGGACTGAGAGATGTTTTGGAGAACGTCATGCGAACGCTCTTTTTTTTCGCGCCTTACTCAACGAACAGCACTACCTCGCAAATTATTTTATAGAAGATGTTGAAAAAATTATTAAGTGTTATGAGGAATTGGCTGATTTGTGGCGAGCTTTTGAGATGTTTCATTATTTCTCGGTTAGTCAGAATTCGGTTAAAACCCTATATCGGAACATTCCTATTCTGGAAGAAATATGCACCAAGGAATCATTAGTTGCCAAGAAAATAGATGATTTCCAGCAGCAACTCGAAAATCTAACAACAAATAAGTAGAGGCTTAGATGTACATAAACGAAGTAGCAACCATTGTGAAGAAGACATTAGTGAATTTACCCGCGTCCGATAAGTTGTCTCATGAAGATAACTTATATAACCTAGGAATGACATCACTCATGTCTGTCAACCTCATGGTTGAACTTGAGGAATATTTCAATTTTCATTTCCCTCACACCGCACTAAACATTAATACGTTTCAGTCAATCAAATCCATAGATGCTGTGATCAGCGAAGTACTTTCTAATTAGCCGAGGTGTCTAGATATGGTTAACCATGCTTTAAGTGCCTTAAAACAGGCGCAAGACCAAATTTTCCTTTTGGCTGAACAGGCTGAGCAAGATCGAATGTTTCCTAGAGACATCGTAGGCATTATGGAGCAAACAAATGCTTGGCGGTCTATCTACCCAAAAGAAGTGGGAGGTGGGTGTGAGAGCCCAAATGAGTTGGTCGAGATGTGGCAACAGTGCTCATATATCGACGGTTCGTTTGGTTGGTTAGCTATTGCTCATGTTTTAGCTGCTTCGCATTGCAGTGTTTACCTACCTAAAAAGGGCTTTGACGAAGTATTTTCGAAAAAGGGTCAAACGTTGATCGCTGGGCAATATCAACCAAATGGCCGAGGATATGTTGAGGAAGAAGGCTATAGGCTCACTGGACGATGGTCATTTGGGAGTGGTATTCACCTAGCTGAGTGGGTAGTTGCTGGGTTCATACAGGTGCATAGTGGAAATGTAATAAAAACTGACGCAGGTGACCCCGAAGTTATAATTGCGGTTATACCCATAGAGGACGTTGAAGTCTTTGGGGATTGGAAGACCACTGGCCTCAAAGGTACTGGAAGTATCAACTATAGTGTTAACGACATCTTTGTCCCCAAAGATCGTTGTTTCAAATTTAGCGCAGGCGAAGCCAACAGAGGTAGTAGCCTTTATCGCATGGGAATATTACCGCTTTCAGCTCTTTCACATGGTTGCTGGGCTTTGGGAATGACGAATCGAGTCTTAGCTGAACTCAGACAGTTAGGAACCAAAATAGTGCGTGCGAATGAGAAGTTACCTTTGGCATCTAAAGATAGCTTCAAAGAGGACTGGGCCCGTATCAAGGCTCGAGCATTAGCTTCAGAAGCATTATTAGTCTCCGCAGCTAGTTTAGCTAAAGATCACCTAAAAACGCATTCAACCCTTTCTGAAGTCCTCATAGAAAAAGTCAGACTTGCAGCAACATTTGCCAACGAAATATGTGCAGAAGCCGCGGAAATTGCTTACAAAAACCTCGGAGCTTCCGCAATTTCCGAGCGTAATAACGTTGAAAGAGTGCTGCGTGATATCCAAACAGGCCGCCAGCATATGATGATAAGTCCTCAAAGCTATATAGACGTCACTACACGTAATTTTGCACGTATCGACGAGGGTGAAAGTAGAAATGGCTAAACTCGCAATAGTTGGATACTCATGTGAACTTGCTGGTGCCGAAGATTCAAACGCCCTGTGGAACTTATTGACTGAAAGTAAATCAGCTTTTGAAGAGATACCGAAAGATAGGTGGGCAATAGAGGGGTTTTTTAGCACAGCAAGATATGAACAAAACAAAAGTGTCTCTAAGTGGATGGCACCCATTAATCTTACTCGAGCTAATAGCCGTTCTAAAGCACGCTTAACCTCCACAGAAAAAGCACAGATTGATCCGCAGCAATGGTTGTTATTTGACCACGTTGAAAGAACGATGCAATGTGCAGGTATAGACGTTTCTTACTTAGAACAATATAACGTCTCTGTCTCCGTGGGCGCTATGGCTGTGGATAATCTCTTTAACAAACTTGACGGCACACAAGCTATCGGGCCCGAGACAACTCTAGGGAACTTTCAAGCATTACTAGCCAACCGAATTAGTTCAGAATTTGGCTTTAGGGGAGAAAGCAAAACAATTAATACCGCTTGCAGTGCATCCCTCATGGCTTTGAGTGATGCTGAACGTTTGCTTACTTTGAACAGAGCCGACTTCTCTATCGTTGCTGCCGCGAACCTCAACTTACACCCGATGAAATACATTTCATTCTCTAAAGCAGGTATGTTGTCGAGAAAAGGAAAATGCACCCCATTTTCGATTGACGCTGATGGTTATGTTCCTGGCGATGGAGTGGCGGCACTACTGGTTACCACTATTGAGCGAGCCACTGATTTAGGATTACCTATTTTTGCCGTGATAGATAGCGTCATAGGTAACCATAACGGGAGCCGTACTCCTTCAATCACAGCACCTAGCGTAGATGCTCAAGTAGAGTTACTTAGCGATAGTCTTTCAATGGCAAAAGTTGAGCCTGAGTCTATCTCTTATATAGAAGCGCACGGTACAGGAACCTCGCTAGGTGATCCAATTGAGGTAGATGCGCTGTCTCGTGTGTTTAGTGAGAGTGATGTAGGGAGTATCAAAGGTGTAGTTGGTCATACCGAATCAGTTGCAGGCCTTGCAGGTATCATTAAGGTCATTTTAATGATGAAGAATAAAGTGATACCTGCGAACTCTTGGATTGAGGCTTTGAATCCACTCGTTTTTGAAAGAAAGGGGAAACTCAATTTCCCGACTCACAATAAGCACTGGAAACAAATTAATGGTATTCGAAGAGCTGCTGTAAGTTCATTCGGTTTTGGTGGTGCTAATGGCCATGTTATTTTGTCTGAACCAGTTGAAACAAGTAGCAAACAACGTCCCCTACCCTTAAGTGATGGATACTACATTGGCTATAGTCCGAGCTTGGATAAGAAAAACATCGCACATGTTCGTAAGCCTTATGATGGTTTTGGTGATGAAAGTGGCCGCCATAGATATGCACAAAAAGTGATGGGTAGCGCGATAGAAGATGTGCAATTATCGTCTAACTTGTCCACGGTCTATGCCAAGGACTATCTCAATAACTTACCACTGTTTCAGTCGTTAAACCGACCTTACGTGATTATAGATCACGACGAAGAGACCGAAGAGATATCCAAAGATGTCATAAGCCACCTCAATGTCGGGATGATGTACATCAGTGGCAAAAATAAGGTTTGGAGATTAAGTCAGCGTTTCTTGAATAGGATTGAAGGGGCGCAAAGCGCGATAGAGTCTCTGTCGTCAGACTGGATTGCAAATGCTCAAGAGTTAGAAAAGCAACAATTTACATATAACGTCTTGATGAGTAAATGGCGTAAGGTATGCGGTGCAGAGCATACAAATTTGGCTTACGTGTTTGCTGCATTAGAGCTTTATGATAAGTGGGGGCTGTCTAGTGATCATATTTCATCATCATTAAAAACTATTTACTTAGTAATTAAAGAAGGGGTTGTGACACCTGAGCAACTGTTCGGGCAGTTCAATGATGCCCAGTCGTTAATAAGATTAATAGCTAACGGTTATCTAGAGTACATATCAGAATCAAGGACCATATCAAAGGATTTACTCAGTGAAATAAGCTCAAAAGATGAGCATTGCATTGACGTAAAGATCGATTTTTGTAACAAGATCCCACTTCCCCAAGATGGAGACCATAATCACCATATTATGAAAAGTTGGTTAGATGGAAATAATATCCATTGGAATAAGATACCTCAAAAATATTTGACTTCAATTATCTTTACTTAACGGATACTACAGTGATTAAAACGGTTCATAAATATTTAGAGGAGTCATCTCGACTCTTCCCTAATAAAATTGCAATTCAATATAATGATCTACATAACCAAGAGACTATAACTTACCAAAGTTTAGACAAATTCACGAATAAGTATAGCCAATACATTCGCAGTTTAGGGACATTCAAGCAAGAAGCTGTTGCTATTTTCATGCCCAAAAAGATTTCCGCAATTAAGGCTATGTTCTCTATACTCAAATCTGGAAATGTGTATGTACCATTGGATATTAATTCTCCGAAGTCTCGACTAAATTCGATAGTTGAGTCGGCAAAAATCCGAATAATCATAGTAAATAATGATAGCTTGCACTTATCAGCTCAATTGTTCTCTGAACTAAAAAATGTAAAAATCATCAATATTGATGAAGAAATATCACTATCGGATATTGACACATTGACGCCTAGACAAGCTATATCAGTTGATCTGGCTTACATATTGTTCACTTCGGGTTCTACAGGTGTTCCCAAAGGGGTAATGATCCCTCATAAAGCCATAAATGACTATATTGAATGGTGCGTTGAAACATATCAATTGAGCAGTAGTGACGAAATAGCTAATCATGCTCCACTTTATTTTGATAACTCTACCTTCGATATCTATACGGCAATGAAGGTCGGCGCAACACTGCATTTAGTTCCCGATAGCATAAACCAGATGGTTCCGAGTCTAATTCCGTGGTTAGAAGAGTCCAAAATTAGCGTTTTCTTTTGTGTCCCTTCGGTTCTTTCAATGTTGAAGCAAACAAGAAGGGTACGTCCGAGCATCCTTCTCAATCTTAAGCAACTACTTTGCGCTGGCGAAGTTCTACCTCCACAAGTGCTGCGTACCTGGATGCAATGCCTCCCACACGTTCGGTTTGTAAATATGTATGGCCCTACGGAAATAACTGTAGATTGTACGTATCACATTTTCGATGAGATACCTGACGAGCAAACTAAGCATTTACCTATAGGAAAAGCACGAGACAACATGGAACTATTTGTTCTCACTGATGAAGGGGAGCTTACTCAAGCTTCTGGTGAGAGAGGTGAGTTGGTGGTAAGAGGTGAATCCGTATCTTATGGTTATTTGGCCAATGATTTGCAAACAAAATCTTCCTTTATCCAAAACCCTGAGCATAACTTATACCCAGATAAGCTATATAGAACTGGCGATGTCGTTGAAATTGACAAGGAGCATGTTTTTTATTTCATTGGTAGGAAAGATAGTCAGGTAAAGTATTTGGGCCATCGTATTGAGCTAGGCGAGATTGAAGCAACGATAACAAGCCTTAAAGAAATCTCTGAAGCTGTGGTTATTTTTATTCCTAAAGTTGACTCACTAGAGGACACGCTCGGTTGCCTAGTAAAATTAAAAGAAGAATTTGACTTTGAACTTATTTGTAATCGTATTAGAGAATCTTTGCCAAAATATATGAATCCTAACAAAGTTATTTTATTTAGCGACGAATTCCCGAGGACACCGAATGGTAAGTATGATCGCGCTAAAATTAGTATATTTTTTGACAATTAATGAAGAGTAGATGATATGAGTTTAATAATTACTCCATCACAATATTTATTTGGAATGTGGAAGGACCTATGTGGTGGAACTAGTGTTTGTAGTGCCGTTAAAATATCACTATCAAGTCCAAGCGAACCATCAAAGTTTTTAACAGCTTATAAGAATTTCTATGATGCAGCTAAGGGATTGCACTTTGATATAGAGTTAGGAGACGACAGCTACGGTCAGATGAGTATTGTAGAGAGCATCTCAGACGAAACTCATCTATCCTGTTACGAATACTCACAAGTGACCGTAGATGATGTGAATGATTTTGTTGAATCCGAAGTTAATGCTCTATTGTGCATGCCTTTAGGGATTTCATCTCACGATAATCATTTCTTGCGCGTTGTTAAGATTAATGACAATGAACTGCTAGTGTTTCTAGTCGTCGAACATTTATATGCAGATGGAATCAGCGTAGACAACTTGCTTAATTCCTATTTGCAGCAACTGGGTATGGTCATTGGTTCAAAATCGACCCAAATCAGTACAGAGCCAGTTCCCGATCTGATCGACTATCAACAATATCAGGAGACACTGAATGGCTTTGTGATTGACTACAGCAAATCGATGATGACCAAAAAGTATTTTTGGTCACCTGAAGGGGAGCATTTAGACTACTTAGTGGGTCACTATAAAATGATGTCTTCGTTGATTCCAGTCCAAGAGCTTCAGAAAATCACGAACGTTGTTGCTAGCCACGGAGTGTCACTTTTCTCTTACATGGCATCATGTTTTGCTAAGGCATTTTTTAAGACTAACTTGGGAGAGTCAGAGTTATTGCTTCAGATCCCTACTCATGGCCGTAGTTATGCAGATAAAACAATACACAAATCGCAAGTAGGTTGCTTTGCGCAATCCTTTTTACTCCACTTTGAACGCGAGAAAGTTGAGATTTCCAAGTCGTTTGAAGTCGAGGTGCAAGTTAACGAGCATACGACCAAATGTACGCTCAATGAAGTCGATCAAGTCACAGCAAGACGTAATGCTAGATCTCTTGCTAGCAGTAATATCAAATCAAAAATCTCAGATGAAGAATATGCTATTACGTTACGACGAGGGATGCCGACGAATGTCTATTTTTCGTTTTATGGATCATCTAGTATCGACGACACTGACTCTGATTTGGATATATCAAGCTGTTTTTTGGGAACCACTAATTTATCTGGAGGTCTTGATGTCATGTCGGTCTTGACACCAAACGGCTTGGTTGTGTCGTTCAATTATGATTCGAAGTTTTTTAGCCGAAATGTAATAGAGGAATTCCGCAACATGTTCAACCTTGAATTGCTCAATGGCCTTGATGGTGTAGATCTGATTAAGCGAACAGGAAAAGTTCATGCAAACCAGCGAAAAGAGAGTGCTCTTCTGATAGAGATTATCAATGAATTTTCTCTTGATCCTATCACTGCTGACGATGGAGAATGTCACTTGGAAATTGATCTAGGATTAGATTCACTTTCTAAAACCCAAATTCTTGCACGGGCGATTGCCACTCTTGGGCTCAATCAAGGAGATATTTGCAGAGAGCGTTTTTATACATCGTCGACACTTGACGAATGGTTTGCACTCTTTTTTTGTCTTGAAGAGATATGTGCATGATCGTTCGCACTATTAGGGAAGGAGACGGACCTACTTACGTCTTGCTTCCCGGATACATGTTCGATGCTTGGAGCTTGGAAAAATTAGCCTCCAAGCTTTCAAATTCACACGTGATCATCGTAGAACATACGACCGACAATGCCATCGTTAATCTTTCCTTATGGGCCAATGAATTAAGTAATCGCCTATCTAATATAGATGCAGACAAATTCTATTTGGTAGGATATTCGATGGGTGGATGGCTTGCTCAGTACTATGCTCAATCGCACTCCGATAGTGTAGAAGGACTAATCTTGTGCGGAACCTGCTGGGCGAATGATTTTTCAAAGTTTTCCGCCACAAACTGGGTTGATTTTCTCGATTATCTTTACTCGTTAGAGCGACATACATTCGTCAAAATATCATTATGGAACTCCTTGTCATGTGTGAGTAAAAGCGATCAAGCGTACATGTCTGAAGTTCAGAACTTAATGAACTCCAATTTCCCGAAATACCAAGATTGTTTGTATCAAATAAAGTTAATGGAGCTGCTTGTCAATCGAGACTTAATATTAAGCTTTGACAAGAAAATCCTAATACTTTATTCCAATCATGATCTAGTGATACCTGCATCATTATCACGCAACTTAGTGAAACATTACCCCTTAGCGTACACATACAGTCTGGATGGCGGTCATTTATTTGTTCATGAGAATGCTACTGAGTGTTCGAGAATCATTAAAGGATGGGTTGGAGATGTTTGCTGTACATAGAGCCCCCGTTATATATCAACAAAAGCATATTGAAGATTTATTAGACTCTGGACTGGTTCTCGGAAATGAGTTGAAGAGTGCTACCGTCAAAAGAAAAGCAGAGTTTTTAACTGGGCGGCACTGTGTAAAGACGTGTTACAACCTGCTTGGTGTTCATCCCCCAACTCAGCCTAGTATTGGTGAGTTTAAAGAGCCCATCTGGATGAAAGGGTATGCAGGTTCTATTTCTCATTGTGATTCGATGGCTGTAGCGGTGGTAACACAGAATGACAAGCAGTCTGTTGGAATCGACATTGAGAAATGGCTCGACGTTGACCAAAGCAACAGAATTAAGAAGGTCGTGTGTTCGGCCAAAGAACTTAGACTATCTAGCGATTTCAGTTCAGAATCTAAATTCGTGACACTAGCATTCTCTGCTAAAGAGAGCCTTTATAAAGCTCTGTACCCATGTTTAAAAAGGTTCTTGAACTTTGATTGCTGCGAGATTTTGAACGTAAACCTTGAATCTAACTATATAGTACTAGTGTTGACTGATGATCTCTCGCAAAAGATGACTAAAGGCAGAGTTTTTAAAGTAAATTATTCTTTAAACTCAATAAATGTAGAAACTCTAGCTATCATTGATTCATGATCGTTGATGCTACGTTGTTCAATTGAATCGAAAATTCCCGAGACAAACTCATCGGGGCACCACTTTGAGGTTTTTCTCAAGGCGAGCGAAGCTAAGATAAGGTTGCGATAGCAACCTTATCAATCACTCGGTATCATTTCTCCTCTGTAGTTGTGTGAAAGATGTATATCCAAAAGTGTTAGAAGCATTGTCAAAAATATAATAGTGGATAGTGTGAATTTAGCTTCTCCCTTTGCCGGGAGAAGTTGTTAGAAGTATTCGCTTCGTACACATCACTCTGTGCTGATATCCACCAAGTGTAATGGGGTCAGGTCTTGCTTCTTGTTGCTCATGAGTTTTTCTATATCAAATCTACCCGATGATCTTTACTCAAACTTAGACACCTGACTTGATGTATGGAATCCACTCCCTCCTTTGCCAATCTACACTTAGCAAAGTGAGACCCTA
>NZ_OSDX01000054.1:0-28894 GCF_900382755.1 Vibrio sp. Evd11 | reverse complement strand
TGAAGCCTTTTTTCTATCTAAATAAACCGCTTAGCCCTTAAGATCCTGTCTATGATAGATGATTAACAATACCCTTAAGCATAGGTATCTACACAAACTGAGCAAAAAACGAACTGGCCAACTCTTTCATCCTGTTGATTTCCTCTGTCGTGCAAGTGTTCAATACCTCGTACATTTGTAAGAACACCCAGAGACCTGCAAGCAAAGCTGAATGTGTCACTGGCTTTGAACGCTTCGTTAAACGCCCGCTTAATTTCACTAAGAAACCTTTGAATTCTTTCGCTTCTTCTGACTTATCTGAGTAAAGCTTGAAAACGAGCGTGGTTGCAACACTGGCTACTATTAACCGTTTGAGTATCAATTCACCCGTTGTCTGTTGCCATTTCTCAAGCTGGTGACCATTCGTTTTCAACAGTTTGAACCAAGACTCAATATTCCAGCGATGGCAATACCACATCGCTATCTCTGTCGCATCAACATCAAAAACATTTGATAATAAATACTACCTTGCCAACTCATTGCCTTTTTCATCGGTCACTAAGCTCATAACAAGTCGACATTCAGGCGCTTGCGACGCCAACTTTTCCGACTTTCTCTGCAACTCAACCTTCGTCTCTCCGACAAAAAGGTAAGGACGGGATCGAACTTTAACCATTGAAAATAAATAACTTTAATTCTCGATGGAACTTTTTCAAATTGTAATGATCAGATCATGGAGTAAAAATACAAGAGAAACTCGCATGATAATCATTGAACAGCTAAAAAAAGTGAAAGATACCCGTTCGCACATCAACCAAGTTTACCCTGTCATGGAAGTGGCTTTCTTGGTCATCACAGCCATGCTTTGCGGACAAAATAAGTGGACTGACATCAAGGATTTTGGAGAAGGTAACATTGATTGGTTACGTGAGTATTTCCCCTACGAAAACGGGCTACCAACCCGACATAATATCGCTGCGATCATGAAGGCAGTGGTGCCTGAAACGCTGTTAGAAGCCATGGTGGGTTGGGTGAATTTGCATAGAGAGAGTTGTGCTCAACCTATCATCAGTGTTGATGGAAAGGTTTTGAAAGGCGCTAAAGCGAGCAAGCAAGATACCCCTCTTTATCTGGTATCAGCATTTGATGTAGAAGAAGTGTTAACTCTTACGCACCAACCCTGTGAAGGCAAAGGAATGGAGTTAACAGCGATAAGGAACATGTTAGATGCTTTAGATATAAAAGGGTGTTTATTAACGGCTGATGCCCTGCATTGTCAGACTGAAACCCTGAAGGAAGTGATTGAGAAAGGTGGAGATTTATTAGTTCAAGTCAAAAAGAATCAGCCAAGCTTACTCGCAGAAATTGATGCACAATTTCAAGATTATTGGGCTTTACCTAAGGACAATCAAGAGTCTTATACGACCGAAAATAAAGGTCATGGTCGAAAAGAGGTGCGAGAAGCTTACGTGCTCCCCGCAGCATTTAGTGAAGGTCTCAAAGAAAAGTGGTTCACTGTTAAAAGCGTGATTGCTGTCGTGAGAGATAGAAGTGTGAAAGGGAAAGGAAGTTATGAAACTTCGTACTACATTTGCACCGACAACTTGTCCTTAGCGCTTGCCTCGACAGCGACAAGGAAACATTGGCATATTGAGAACCAGCAGCATTGGGCGTTGGATGTCATTTTTAAAGAAGATGAGCAACAAATTTATGCAGGCGACTCCGCGTTAAACATGGCTTGTTGCCGACGCTTTGTACAAAACTTGTTTAGAAAATCTTCAGGCAACTTGTCAGTACCAAGGAAAATGAATAAAGCAGTGTGGGATCAAGATTACAGAGCTTCGATTTTGTTTACATCGGATTAACAAAGCTTATTCGTGCCCTTCCGTTATTACCATCACCTATATAGCCTTCTATGTTATAATTTCAAGTCATTAAGAGCGTGCTGAATCCCTGATTTAGTTCACTATTCTTTAATCACTGTGAATACACTTTAAAAGTTATTGGCCTATGAAAAAGTACGAATTAGTTGTTCAAGATATTGTGAGCAAGATCTGCCAAAACAGTATTAATCACAAACTGCCAGCTGAAAGAGAACTCTCTGAAACATATGGGTTATCTCGTTTCACCATTCGCAAGGCACTCGCAAAGTTAGAGGCTATTGGAATGGTGAAATCGAAAATTGGGTCTGGGTATTTTGTTAATACTTCTTTAATTGGTACTCCCTTAGTCTATAACTCAATCACTGAAAACAGCTTTGAAGAAATATCTTATAAAAAGATTCAATTAAATAAAACGTTACCAAACCAACATGAACAACAAATATTTTCATTATCTGATGATGAGTATATTTGGAAGATTAGACGACTGAGGTTAATAAATAATAAAGTCGTTCAGATTGAAGAGGCAAAGATACCTGTCAGTATCTTCTCTGAAATGAATACAGAGATCATTGAAAACTCTATTCAAAAACACGCGTTAGCACATGATTTAGAGATCGATAGTTACCTCACTACCTATCAAGCGATCAACGTATCCAAAGATGACGCTGACCTTCTGGGTTGCAAAAAGAATGCGGCAGCAATGAACATCACCAACCGAGGGTTCTTAACCTCTGGCGAACTGTTCATTGTCAGCGATATCATCGACATCAACTATCAATGCACCTACCACACGCCTTTTAACAGTGAGAGCATGAATTTCAGAGATAAAAATAGCCGCTAGTGCGGCTATTTTATTGCGTTACTCAGTAACCGAATAGGTACTGTTTGAGTTATGGAGTGTGAATCGCGCCATCAGGAAGGCGACTTTGAGTCCACTCGTGGGGACGATACATTACAGGAAATTCAGCGGCAACTTCTCGGTCAATCTCGACACCAATACCTGCGATTTCAGATGCGTATAGGTAACCATTAATTGGCTCCGCAGCATTTGGGAATACCTTGTGCGTGTTCTCGTTGTATTCGACATGCTCTTGAATAGCCGCATTGTGTAAATGCACATTCAAATGCGTGTTTACCGCTGCACCAATTGGCGTCATATCTGGTGGGCAATGCCATGCAATACGAACACCGAAATTCTGACATAGATGACCTAGTTTCAGAGCGGGAGTAATACCACCAATTTGGGAAACATGACAACGGATAAAGTCGATACGACGGTTAGCAATCAAAGACTTCCACTCTTCAGGGTTATTAAATAACTCCCCTAAACCCAATGAAACCGAACTTTGGCTACGAATATTATCCAGCCATTCCGTTTGATTTGGCGGCAGAATATCTTCAATGAAGTAAGGCTTATATTGCTCAACTTCTTTGGCAAATTGTATTGCTTGGTTCGGGAAAAGGCGCTCATGAACATCATGAAGAATATGGAATTGGTTACCGTATTTCTCTCTAAGCGACTTAAACATCGTTAGTGTATTGTCCATGTACTGATCTTGGTCGTAATACGAACCTTCAGTCGGGTTTTGAGTGGTATGCAAATCGGTTGGAACACCGCCATAGAAACCAAGCTGACAACGAATGTGCTTGTAGCCTTTGTCTAGGAAAGATTCCACCAGCTCATAAATACCTTCCATCGTATCGCTAGTCGCATGTGTGTATACAGGAATAGCATCACGAGACTTACCACCAAATAATTGATGTAACGGCATACCCGCTAATTTGGCTTTAATATCCCACAGTGCCATATCAACACCGGAAATTGCATTATTGATAACAGGGCCATTTCGCCAATAAGCGTTGACCATCATCATTTGCCATAAGTCTTCAATATTATTGGCGTTTTTACCAATAAGAATAGGTTTTAAATATTCATCGACCATTGTTTTTACAGCAAGCGGTCGTTGTTGGAATGTCGCACAACCAAACCCAGTCACGCCTTCATTCGTTTCAACGACCACGGTAATGAGATTGTGTCTGTCTGGTTTAGTAATAATACAATGGATATCAGATATAATAGTTTCTTTCACAATTAAATAACCTAAACTTAAGTCAACTCCTATTATCTAACCGCGTTAAAAACCACATTTCAAGCGCTAATTTTCGGTAAAAATAATTGGTACGTTAAGTGTTTTTTTTTGATAAACAAAACATACCAATTGGCCAAAAATGGTGAAAAAATAATTTTTCGAATTTCAAGTGTGATTGAGATCTCTTTTTACTGCGTTGGAATTAAATTGGTTGTCGTTATGATTACTCGAGTTAAATATATTCCAATAACAGGTGTAGTATGCAAATGGTAGAAAAGAGTGATGCCGTTATTAATAACTCGAAGTCATCATCGAAAAATAAAAATTTCAAAGAAAATATACAGTTATTAGTCACTGCACTTGGTGGTGAAGACAATATTGTGAGTATCACACACTGTATGACAAGGCTGCGATTCAAATTGGCAGACGAGTCTCTGGTAGACGAAGAAGCGATCAAGCAGATCGCTGATGTGAAAGGTGTGGTACTTCAACAAGGTCAAACTCAAGTCATCATCGGTGTTGAAGTAGAGAAGTGGTTTAACGCGCTATCAAACACTCAACAAGCTGACGCTAATCCGGCTGATGAGCTAGAGAAAGGCAAACTGTTCCAAGGCGTGATGCGCATTGTCGCGGGTATCTTCGGCCCTGTAGTTCCTGCGATTGCCGGTGCAGGTATGTTGATGGGTCTACTTTCTGGCCTTATCGCAACGAACGTTATCTCTGAAAGCTCAGACACGGTTTATTTCTTCCGCTCTATCTCTGTTGCTGTGTTCTTCTTCTTACCAATGCTAGTCTCTTTCTCTGCAGCCAAAGTATTTAAGGTAAACGAGTACATCGCACTTGCTGTTTCCTCTGCAATGTTAGCACCCAAGCTAGTAGATAAAACGGTGATGCTAAAAGATGCGGGCGCTGCACCTGAGCTGACGGTGCTAGGCGTGGTTCCTATTGAACTGCTTAACTACGGCGGCGCGATTGTTCCTGCGATTCTAGCAATCTGGTTATTGTCTAAAGTGACTCCGTTAGTTGACCGTCTAGTTCCTTCTTCTGCGAAGCCTGTATTTACACCGCTGCTTGCCTTTACAGTGACTTCAACCATCACGCTATCATTTGTTGGCCCTGCAGGCATCTGGCTAAGTAATGGCGCGGGTTGGGTAATGAGTTCACTACTGGAAATCTCTCCGACATTAACAGGCTTTGTTTTTGGTCTGACTCGTCCTATTACCATCGTATTTGGCATCCACCACAGCATGACGCCGATTAGCCTGAACAACTTTGCACTGTATGGTAAGGATTTACTTATGCCAATCATGTGCTTAGGTAACATGGCAATTGCTGGTGCGACAATGGCAATCTGGCACAAGCAACGCAAAACGGTTTCGAAAGAGCAATCTTCAATCACCATGGGCTCAAGTGTTACCGCTATCTTAGGCATCACGGAACCGGCTCTATTTGGCGTCCTAACCAAATACACCAAAGCGATGATGACCGCGAGTTTAGCAGCAGGTGTGTTCGGTGCTATCTCGGTAACGATAGATACTCACTTAACCAGCTACATTCTTTCTTCTGTGTTCAGCTTGCCGGCTTACCTTGCAGGCGGCACACAGAACTTTATCCAAGCGATTATGGGTGTGGTTGGTGTGTTTGTACTGTCTTATGTATTAACACTGTTGTTCGTGAAACTAGACAACAAATAAGACCTCCTCCCAACCTATTGGGAACAGAATCAACGTGGCTACTTTCCTTGTAGCCACGTTCCATCATTTATATACCTAGCAATACCAATCTTTCTGTAAGGGCACACTATGAGCCACATTGCGATTATCGGCGAGTGCATGATAGAACTGAACGGCGCTCCATTCGGTTCCATGCAACAGACCTATGGTGGGGATACGCTCAACGCCGCTGTTTATTTGAACCGAAGTGCCATCAGCTATTCCCGTTCGTCAGATGCACCTATGATTCATACCAGTTATGTCACAGCGCTAGGCTCCGACGCTATCAGCCAAGAGATGCTTAACCGATGGCAAGATGAAGGGCTATCAACTGATTTCGTACTGATTGACGAACAGCGCTCGCCAGGCCTGTATCTGATTCAATTAGATGACGTTGGTGAACGCACATTTCTGTATTGGCGTAATGACTCGGCTGCTCGCTACATGGTACAGCACCCAGACTTCGACAGAATAACCGCCCAACTTGAAGATGTCGATATGGTGTTTTTGAGTGGAATCTCTCTGGCGATCTTGCCTCATGGCGATCAGCTCAAGTTACTCACTATCATCCAAAGTCTACGTGAACGTGGTGTGGCCATCGCCTTTGATAGTAACTACCGACCAAAGTTGTGGGGATCACAAGACGCAACCAAAGAAGCTTATCAGCTTGCTTATAAAGCGACAGATATAGCCTTGGTTACCTTTGATGACGAACAGCTGCTATGGGGCGATCAAACGCCACAAGACACCATAAAAAGACTGCATGTACTCGGCGTCAAAACCGTTGTTGTAAAGCTTGGTGCTGAAGGCTGCTTGATCAGTGAAAACGCTAAAGCTGAGCCCGTAAACATCACAACAATACCAGTCGAGACTGTGGTTGATAGCACCTCTGCTGGCGACTCTTTTAACGGTGGTTTCTTATCTTGTTACCTCTCTGGAGGTTCTGTTTCAGAAGCCTGCCAACAAGGTAATGCACTCGCGAGACTAGTGATTCAACACCACGGTGCAATTATTCCAAAAGCCATCACCGATACTCTTTCAAACCCTATTAAGAAGTAAACCATGCCTACAATTAATGACCAATTAAAAGCACTTAAAGTTATCCCTGTTATCGCGATTGATAACGCTGAAGATATTATTCCACTAGGTAAAGTTTTAGCGGAAAACGGTCTGCCTGCAGCAGAAATTACTTTTCGTTCTGACGCCGCTGTTGAAGCTATTCGACTGCTACGAGAAGCTCAGCCTGACATTCTGATTGGTGCCGGAACAATTTTGAATGGTGAACAAGCACAGGCCGCGAAAGAAGCAGGCGCAACCTTTGTGGTATCACCGGGGTTCAATCCAAACACGGTTAAAGCATGCCAAGAGATCGGCATTGATATTATCCCGGGTGTGAACAACCCAAGCACCGTTGAAGCGGCATTAGAGATGGGTTTAACGACACTCAAATTCTTCCCAGCAGAAGCATCAGGCGGCATCAGTATGGTTAAGTCATTAGTCGGCCCATACGGCGATATTCGGCTAATGCCTACAGGCGGCATTACGTCATCAAACATCGATAATTACTTGGCTGTACCTCAGGTATTAGCCTGCGGTGGCACTTGGATGGTGGATAAGAAGCTCGTTGAAAACGGAGAGTGGGATGAGATTGCCCGCCTAACGCGAGAGATTGTTGAGCAGGTGAATCGCTAAGTAAACTAAGCAAACCAGCAAACCAGCAAACCAGCAAACCAGCAAACCAGCAAACCAGCAAAACCGTTCACCAATTTGAGAACGCCTTACATACAAAAAGAGCGAGAGGTTAGCCTCTCGCTCTTTTTTTCATCAACTTACTGTGACAATTGTTGTTCTACCAAAGTCTTCCAGAACCCTACACCATGCTCCAGAATGTTATCGTTGAAATCGTAGTGTGGATTATGAAGCGCAGTGCCTCCACATTCACCAACACCATTCCCAACTAGCACATAACACCCTTTTACTTCGCGTAACATGAACGAGAAATCCTCACTGATGGTGAAGCGTTCACATGCTCCATTCACATTATCTTCACCAACAACCGCTTGTGCTGCTTTCACTGCGTGAGCCGTCTCTTCAGGCGTGTTAATCGTTGATAAGAAGCTGTTGTTGAAGTGGTATTGATAATCAACACCTGCCGACATGCACTGGCCAGCGACAACACGCTCAATCGCTTTCTCAATTTTATGCAATGCTTGATCGGTAAAGCTGCGAGTGTCACCAGAAATAGTCACTTGCGAAGGAATCACATTCACGGTGCCATTGGTAACAAAATTAGTCACCGAGATAACCGCCGTCTCATCAATGGCGCTCAAATTACGCGAAACGATGGTTTGCAGTGCTGTGACCACCTGAGCTCCAACAACAATCGGATCGGTTCCCATGTGTGGCATCGCCGCGTGGCCGCCCGTCGCTTTGATCACAATCTCAAAACTGCTTTCACTTGCCATAAGCGAGCTTGGACGGGTCACAAACTTACCTTCTGGGATACCCGGTAAGTTATGCATAGCGTAAATCGCATCCATATTCCAACGAGTGAACAGGCCATCAGCGATCATCGCTTTCGCTCCTGTGCCTCGCTCTTCATCTGGTTGGAAAATGAAGTATACAGTGCCATCAAATTGCTTACTGGTTGCTAACTCTTGCGCCGCACCCAGTAGCATCGCGGTATGGCCATCATGTCCACAAGCGTGCATCGCTCCTTCATGTTTTGAAGCGTGACAAAAAGTGTTCTGTTCATGAATGCGCAGCGCATCCATATCCGCACGTAGACCAATCGAGCGATCGCTTGTGCCATTTTTCAGAATTCCAAGCACACCTGTTCCGCCAATACCGCGGTGAACTTCAATGCCGAACTCTTCGAGCTTGTTCGCTACGAATTCAGATGTTATGAACTCTTCAGTGCCGAACTCTGGGTACTGATGTAAATGGCGGCGCCATTCTGTAACGTTGGCAATGTTAGTCATGGAAACTCCAATAAATACTTAAAATTAATTTGTTAAAACTGTTTTAGATGTCATCTCGCGGGACTTGTTGGATGCAGCAAACAGCATCATTGCCACAATAATCAAGCCAACAGCCAGCGCCCTAAAAGGTATGATGGGTTCTCCAAACACCAAAACAGCGATGAAAAATGCAGACATAGGGATGAGGTTTAAAGCCATACTGCTGCCTTCAACACCAACACGCTCTATGCCGTATATGTATGCGATGTAGCCCAGCCCTGATACAAAGCCACCTAGCACGATAATGCAGAGTAACGACCAAGAAGGGCGAATCACCAGTAACAGGCTTGGTACATCAAGGCCTGAAACCAGTAAGTAAATGAAAAATCCAACCGCCGCAAAACCAAATTGATAATGCATGGTGCAAGTTGCACCGTATTTTTCTGCAAGCTGAGCGCGCAAATGAGTCACCGACGCAAAGCTCAGCACACTCAATAGACAAATCAGGTGCCCGATGTTTACTCCTCTATCTTGATACATAAACGGGGGAGCTAGCACTAACATGGTGACGCCAACCAAAGCGATTCCGCTAGAGACGATTTGCATACGAGTAAATCGAGCGCCGTAAAAAAGCTGACCTATCGCCAAGATAGCAATGGGAACAAGTCCCTGAATGACGCCATTTTCTGACAGTGAAATATAGTCCAACGAGAGAAACGAAAGAAAGCTAAACAAACCTTGGCCAACGACACCGCATACCAACAACTTGAATAGATCGCTCCGATTATCCCAACTAAACGCCAACTTCGGTTTGCTTTGAGTTTTCTTGTGGATCATTGCTGAGAAAATCAGGACTAAAGATAAAACAAAGAATGCCATCATGTAGCGTAGCCACACCAACAATCGCGCATCAATGGTTTGTAATGGCAAGGTAGCTAATGCGCCCTCAGAGCCCCATAACAACCCGACGCCAATCGCTGCCATCCAACCTTTAGTCACTGATTTCATCACTTAGCTCGCTTCTGGTGTTGCTTTTTTATCGCAAGCTAAATTTTCTGAAGATTGTTCTTCCTGCTTTGTCTCAAACTTCGTGAACACGTAAAGTGCGACCACAATTAATGAAACAACGATGGTTTTGCCCATTGCCATCTGTTCGCCAAGTGTTAAAACCGCCACTAAGTAGCCAACCAAAGGCATTAGGTTTAATGCCATCGTTGCCTTTTCGACACCGATACGCTTGAAAGAATACAATTGAATCAAGTAGCTACCGCCGGAGATACCCGTACCTAAGAAAATAAGCAAAGCAATTAACAGCGGGCTAGAGAAGATAATGTAAATCTGAGATAGGTCTAAGCCCATGATCAATACAACGATGATGCCCATTACTGCAACTGAGATGTATTGGTAAAGCATCGAAACAACTGAACCGTATTTGTCCGCTAAGCTAGCTCGTAAGTGAGCAGTCCACGCCAGCGCCAACATTGAACACGTCACGTAAACGTAACCTAGTAGTGGCGTACCACCTTCAATGGAGTTTGTCGGACCAACACTCATTGCGTAAATACAAACCGCCGAAGCAATGAAAGCACCCCACTGAATCTTGTTCATGCGGAAGTTCATAAACATCATGCCAAAGAAAACCGTCGCGAACGGCTGCATGCCTTGAATAACACCGTTTTCAGTCGCACCAATGTGAGAAAGAGAAAGGAAGTTGAACAGTGAAAACACCCCTTGTCCAACGATGCCACAAAGCGCAATGCGACCAATATCTTTGGTATCGATCTTTAACGAAGAACCCAAGTCAGCGCTCAAGCTTTTACTACGTGATGTAAAAAAGAAAATGATGGAAAGGCCAATTACCGCAGTAACGTAGCGGAAAAATACCAATGTCATAGGGTCAACAGCCATAGAGAGCGGCTTAGATACCACCCCAGTTACGCCCCAGATACAGGCAACAGCAATGGCAGCAGTCCATCCTAAAAATGTGTCTCTGTTTGTTGTGTTCATCTGTCTATCTTCCATAATTTTTAGGTAACGGCGGTGCGCACACCGCCTTGTTACTCATAATTTTATTTAGTGTTTTTTCGCTAGTTAACGTCTGTCGCCGTTTTCAGCTGAGGCGCTTTTTTCTTCGCCTTACCAAACTTCATGAACAACATCATTGAGCCAATAACGACTGCAATCGCTAGTAGTCGCATTGGCGTCACCGCTTCACCGAGAGCAAACACAGCCAGGACGAAAGAAGACAGAGGCATCAAGTTAAGTGCCATACCCGTTCCGTCTACGCCGACTCGTTCCATTGCATAGATGTAGATTAGGTAGCTGATACCTGAAATACCCACACCCAGAATTGCAATACAAGCCATACGAAGTGGAGAACTGAAAATACCGAGAGCTGAAGAGAAATCGGCGCCGACAACCAGTAGGTAAAGACCGAAACCAATTGCCGCAAAAACAAACTGGTGATACATCGTCGCTACTGAACCATATTTCTCAGCAAGCTTGGCACGAGCGTAAGCCATCGTGGAGAAGCTCGCGGCACTACCCAAACAGATCAAGTGACCAATGTTAAACCCGCTGCCTTCAACAGAAGGGTCCATGACCAAAATAGCGACACCAACGAAGGCGCCAACAGCTGCCAAGATTTGTAGTGGTGTAAAACGCTCGCCGTGGCGAAGGAAACCGACACACAAAATGATGATTGGGATAAGGCCTTGGATCACGCCGTTTTCTGAAGCAGTAATGTAATCAAGAGATAGGAACGATAGAAAACTGAAAGCACCTTGACCAATAATGCCGCAACATGCCGCCCAGAAGATGTCGTGTCGGTTTGCCCAATTAAGTTTAAAATCGACTTTTTTCTGTGGTTTACCCATCGCATTGCTGACTTGGATAATCACAAACAGCGTAATGAAAGCGACGGTATAGCGAACCCATACCAAGACTTGTGCATCCATTACTTCTAAAATAGGTGTCCCTACGATCCACGGAATACCCCAAAGCATGCCAATGAAAATGGCAGCTAACCAACCTTTAGTTGTATTACTCATCTTAAAATTCCTTTATTCATTGGTTGCTATTGATTTAGCAATTGTCCGTAACCTGGACATTGAGCTTTGTTGCCGACTAAGTGCATGCAGTGCCAGAACATCGCAGAGTTGCTGCACACGACTGGGATACCAAATCGATCTTCAATCTCTTGAATGTGGTCAAGAACACGAAGGTTGGTGCAAGACATAAACACCACATCGGCACGAGAGCCCGGCAACATTTTGCTCAACGCTTCCATCATCGATTCCTTTGAAACCGTCGTGATGTCAGTGTCTTTCTCAATGCCAAGTGAACCTAAAACAGGAACTTCAAAGCCAGCGGCAGTCAGTTGTTGATAAAGAGGGAAATTCACTTCTGTTGGGTAGGGGGAAAACACGGCAACTTTCTTTGCACCCAAGTGCTTAAATGCGGCTTGGGCAGCTGTCCATGGGTTGGTTGCGGGAATATCACCGCGATTTTGTGTAAGAAGGTTAGCGACTTTTTCTTCACCGATAATGATAGAAGCTGAAGTGCAACCAAACGCCATGACATCCATGGGTAAACCCGTCGCTATCAGATCGGATGCTTCGCTGATCCCAACCGCAATTTGGTCGAGTGCTTCTGGAGTCATTTCGCTGCTGTAATAAACACGGGAGCTAAACATTCCTGCTTGTGTTCCCAGTAATTTTGCCCAGTCCATCTCTAAAGAGTGGTCAGTACTTAGTTGCACTAGACCGATATGAACTCGACCAATCCTTGGAGCCTGAACGTGCTGTAATGGGATTTCAAATTGTCGAAACTGTTCTATTGTTTGCATGAGAAACTCGTATTTTTATAGTTTTTATGTGCTGACTCCAGAGTCCAGAGTCAGCTTTTGTAGGGTGTTAAATTTGTACGGTGCTAAATTTTTAGCTAAATAATGATCAATTCTGGTTCAGCTCGTTCGCTCAACCATTCAGCGCCGTCTTCAGTGATCACGATGTTCTCTTCGTGAACCATCGACTTACCTGGTGCGTAAACCATGCCCGGTTCTAGTGTCATCACCATGCCTGGCTTAAGCACTGTGTTGTCGGTAGCCGTGTTAGACGGGCGCTCTGTCAGCTCCATACCTAAACCATGACCTAGACGACCAACGTCGTTACCCAATGCACCATTGGCTTCTAATACTCCCCACATCGCGTTGTAGATGTCAGTCGTGGTTGCGCCCGGTTTCGCTGCCTCGAAGCCTTTCGTGGTCGCTTCGTAAGTAGCGCGGTATGCCGCTTTGGTTTGCTCACTTGCATGACCAAATGCCCAGTTACGGTCGAAATCAGAGAAGTAACCATCGCGTACAGCACCCGTATCTATGATCAACACATCTCCCGGTTCAATAATGCGATCAGTTGGGCCCATGATGATGCTGTCATAACCATCAGGTCCTGAGCCTGCGATGATGTAAGGACATTCATCTGCACCTTCTAACAACATATCGATACGGAACTGTTTACAGATTTCACGCTCGGTCATGCCGGCTTTTGCGTAACCCGGAATCTTGCTAAAGCCAACGTTAGTAATGCGGCAGATTTCACGTGTTTTCTCAATTTCAGCTTGTGATTTGATCTGACGAAGTTCATGCATTGCTAAAGACACATCAACAAAGTCTTTCTTAACCATGGTGGTTAATTTCAAGTAGTTGTTCACCGGCATACGTAGGTGAGATTCAATGCCCAGCGTTGCGCCTACTCGGCCATGACGACAAGGCAAAGAGTTCAATGCGCTAGCAACTAAGCTAATGCCATCATCTTCAGGACGAGGAGAAGGCCAAGTAATAATGTTGTCGACCCATGTTCCCGCCATACCACTTGCTCCGATTTCAGGAACAATCGCAATCGGCTTTCCTTCTGCAGGAACGATGACAAACCATGGACGAGTTGGGCTATGCCAAAACTGAGTGTGGAAGCCAGTGAAGTAGCGAACGTTTGGCTCGGTTGTGAAAATCATCGCATCCAGATTCATCTCATGCATGACTTTTTGAGCGCGTGATGTTCTGTGTTCAAACTCAGCTTGTTCAAAGCCGCGGTTTAGGTAGTTAGTCATTGGAACCTCTAATTATTGTATTTAGGTAGGCACTGCTGCTCTTCACAACCAGTAACCAACCCTATAGTTCAATTTTGTTTACGTTACGCTGAGCATCTTACTGACATTTCAGTTAAATAATGTGACCAAGATCCTAGGGTTAACTATAGTGACCAGAAACCATCTAAAACTGGAAATATTGTTGATTACGATCAATTTTGGGTACTTATTTGTAACTTTAGGCTTGTGTAGGAAGCGGATATATAGTCTTATAGTTACATAAAGTTAATTGGCAACTTGAAATACATCGATTAACCAAAGATAATGAAAGGCAATTAAAGTTAACAACAGTGGTCTAAAATGAACGCATCAGCATATAAATCGTTTAACGTTGAATTCACCGACAATGATAGAGAGCATCTCGCACTGAACTTTCGCTTAGCCGAAACCATTGCCGACTTTATTGGTCCGCACTGTGAGGTTGTGATTCATTCATTTGAGAGCTTTGAAAAGTCGGTAGTGAAGATAGTGAACGGCCACCACACGGGTCGAGAAGTAGGGTCACCTATCACCGATCTAGGGCTGAAAATGCTGAGTGTGTTTGAGAGCACTGGTGAGGTCACGCCAAAGAGTTACTTCACCACCAGCAAAGATGGGTCACTGCTTAAATCTACGACCTGTGTGCTAGCTGGAGAAAATGGCAAACCGATTGGGCTGTTCTGTATCAATATGAACTTGTCTCACCCGTTTCCTGAGATCATAAAAACTTTAATGCCAGACATGGCTCATGCCCCTGTGGGTGTGCATGAGAACTTTGGAGCTTCAACAACAGAAGTGATTGAGCAAGCGCTTGAGCACGCTATTTTTGAAGTCGACAACGATGAGTCAGTCAACTTAAAAGGTCGAAACAAAGCCATTACCAAGCTATTGCTTGAGAACGGCATTTTCGAATTAAAAGAGGCGACAGCATTCGTATCTGAGCGTCTTGGTATTACTCGCCACGCTATTTACAAATACATCCGCGAGTTTAGAGCATAGAAATCCTATAAAGAGAAACGAAATGAAAACAAAAATCCATACAGATCTAGCACCAGCAGCAATCGGCCCTTACTCTCAAGGTATGGCATTCAAAGACCTAATCTTCACTTCAGGTCAATTACCGCTTGATGCAAAAACAATGGCGTTTGTTGAAGGTGGCATCAAAGAGCAAGCTCGTATGTCACTAGAAAATCTAAAAGCAGTTTTGGAACAAAGTGGTGGTTCACTGGATACCGTTGTTAAAACCACATGTTTCTTATCTGATATGGAAAACTTCGTTGCATTTAACGAGGTGTACACGGAAGTATTTGGTACAGAGAACGCACCTGCACGCTCTTGTGTTGAAGCGGCTCGTCTACCAAAAGACGCATTAGTTGAAGTAGAAGCGATCGCTTACATCAAGTAATCACGAACCGCTTTAATTGAAGACGTATAGCTTAATCCAATAACGTGAAGCTATAACGAAAAAACAAGGTCATTAAGCATCGTTGATGGCCTTTAATTCCTCTGCCTGTATCTAAGTGTGCCCTATGTTAAAACTATCAAAAAATTCATTCTACACTGGTCAAGTCTGCGAACTGTTTACCGCTTCTCAAGCGCAACAAGCGCGTGAGTTTCACCGCCAGATCGAAGGCTACCAACCCACTCCACTCGTGTCTCTTCCACATCTTGCTAAACAGCTTGGTGTTAAGGCGATCCTCGTTAAAGACGAATCAAAACGCTTCGGTTTGAATGCATTCAAGGTACTCGGCGGTTCTTACGCTCTGGGTCGCCAATTGGCAAAACACCTTGGCATTGATATCTCTGAGATCAACCTTAAAACGGTCGCTTCAAAACTAGAAAAACCACTTGTTTTTACTACAGCAACCGCAGGCAACCATGGTACAGGTGTCGCTTGGGCTGCTCGTAAAATGGGCCAAAAAGCCGTGGTTTATATGCCAAAAGGTTCATCTCAAGCAAGCGTTAACCGTATTCAAGGCCTAGGCGCTGAATGTATCGTGACAGAAGTAAACTACGACGACACGGTACGCATGGCGAACCAAACCGCTCAAGACAACGGTTGGATGCTAGTTCAAGACACGGCATGGGATGGTTATGAAGAGATCCCAACGTGGATTTCTCAAGGCTACATGACAATGGCAGATGAAGCGGTTGAGCAAGCTCAAGCATTGGAGTTCGGCGCTCCAACTCACGTTCTTCTGCAAGCCGGTGTAGGCGCAATGGCAGGTGGTGTGTTGGGTTTCCTTGCAGATAAACTGGGAGCTGACACCTTTGAAACCATCATTGCTGAACCTGCGGCGGCAGATTGTATTTTCCGCTCTGGCGAGAAAGGCGAAATGGTTAATGTAACGGGCGAGATGAACTCGATCATGGCAGGCCTTGCTTGCGGTGAACCAAACCCAGTAACGTGGCCTGTACTGCGCGATTGCAGCAATCACTTTGTTTCGGTTGACGACAATGTTTCAGCAACGGGTATGCGTATCCTTGGCAACCCACTTAGTAGTGATGAGCAAGTGATCAGTGGCGAATCTGGTGCTATCACACTGGGTTTACTTTACACGTTATGTCGTGAAGGTGCAGACCAAGCAGTACGTGATGAGCTAGGTTTAAACCAAGACGCAACCATCATGTTATTTAGCACTGAAGGTGATACCAACCAACCGCGATACCGCGACATTGTTTGGAACGGCTTACACCACTCTAGCTAACTAAAAGACTCCACAACTCTAATCACAAAGCCACAGCGTATGCTGTGGCTTTTCTTTTGGAGATCAGATTTTATACTTACCCATCTCTTAGCGAGCCACCAGCCCCTTAATTAAGTAACCAATAGCTCACCGGGTTATCAGGGCACTGATATGGCCCACACTCTACAAATGTAGCAATAGCATTCAATGCCACCACCACGATTGCTAGTAAACACACAATCCGTCCAAAGTTACTCATTTTGTAGGGTTCGTGAGACTCAGCCTTATTGGTTAGTATCAAGATCACGGCAACACCCAATATGGTTGCAGCGAACAACACAAAGGCCCAAGTGTAATAATGCATTCCAAAAATAGGGCTACCGTAACCAGGAGTGCCCGGAATCACGTGTAGGGAAACTTGTCTTAACGATGTGGCCACTCCATACAACGCGCCAATTAACACAACCCCATAGTGACGAGGTTGAGGCCCATAAACCACATTCAGCATGAAGCCAAACGCGACCATCACAAAGCCAATTCGTTGCAGTAAACACAGTGGGCAAGGAAGCTCGTTGAGGACAAACTGAAGAATAAAGCCGATCAACAAAACGGCTGTCATACCCAGTAAGCCAAGCGTATTCAGAAGAGTTAACTGATTTCGATTCATGCTAGGTCCTTACAATAAGATCGATAGAGGGTCAGTCGCATGGTGATTAAACCAATACAAACCAAGGATCACTGAGCCAGCGAAAAAGCCATACGCGGCGGTCTTATTGCCGAAAAACCCGCACACCATCGCCACAAGTAACAACAAAAATAGTAAAGACATCATAAGAGGCATCCTCTCCTTATTTATCGAGTTCACTCAAGGTGAACGTCATAAAAATATCCACACCTACGCCCTTAATCATGCAACTTCGGTAAATCTATGGATTACGGATTTAAAATCATCAACTTAATAGTTGTTAGTAACCTCTAAGCTGTCAAGTTAGAGACGATAAGTTCTTTGACAGGGTTTGCTACGCTTATATTGCTCAGAGAACATTTTGTTATTTTTGCTTTAGCGAGTCCCCGGTATTTATTGACCACTACAAGGTGACTCCCATCGTAGCTAGGAAGCTTCATGAAAAAACACTGTACCTCGTTATTGTCACTCCTCTCCTTTATCAGCCTCGCACTTCCAAATGCCAGTTTAGCCAACTACGCCATTGTGCTGCCCGGCCAGCATGAGCAAGGGAACAACCTGCAAGGCTCATCTGTATCAGCAGACAACGTGATTGATTGGGAGATAGATAATAGCGATTTGGTATTTGGGGCTTACGGCAATAAAAGTGACAACGAAAAAGCCAATAGCATCGGCTATATGTACAACCAAAAGTTAGAACTCAATTCGGGAACATTGGAAGACGAAATTAGAAACACGGCAGAGAAAAACAACATTGATTACGAAGACTTCTTCTTACACTTTTCAGAAGATACTATTCTTGCAGAGCTGGATACAACGCACGGTGAAAATACGCTTTTAAACCGTAAGCCTATGATCGTTGGCTATACCGCAGACGAAAAACATGCGGGCTATGCACTTTATCAGCAGCCGCCTTGGGATGCTGATGTGTTTGAAAATTTCGAACGTGGCGGAGCACTCTACGTTTACCATTCGGAGAGGTTCGATAGCTTAACATTCGAATTTTCACGCTTTGCACAAGGCGGAGAATTCCATATGGAATATCCAACATCGACGAATGCTCTAGGCCAAGCCACGACATGGGATCGCTTAGACATAATTAACGATCACACACAGAATATGACTCAAAGCCAAGCGGTAAACTGGCGAGTGCCCTCGAATTGGGTCAGAGCAACGACTCACGATGGCAGCGGCCAGAGCTACGGTGGCGGGCAGTATTTTGGTTCTACATTTGTGCGAGATGGCGGCCGTTTATACGTTGTCAGGATCCGTTGGCAAGGCAGTTCAAGCGATATTCGACCTCGCTTAAATCAAGTTCAATTAAAAGACAGTTTCCCCAAGTTCGATATCAAGAACCTACCGTTTCCCATTTCAAATGTAGATTCGAAATCATCCGGTAAAGCCAAACATTGGCGGAAAATTCATGGCTTTGACCAAGCCGCGGATCTAAATAGAGATAACTACTTATCACCTTCTGAGTATCAGAATCGAGCCAACAAATCGGCCACGGCGCGCTTTCGTTGGGAATCTCGCGTCATCCCTTTTGGACGAATGTGGAATCAAAATTCATCATGGGCGCTGACCAATCTAGCTAATCCACAGTTATTAAGTGCGGTGCAAGCTTACTACTCCAAACATTGGGCTCAGCAAGGCCTGCGCGGGGCGTATAACGACGACACCAATAAGCTCATGGGCAGCAATCAGTTTGAGGTATATATGGGTGGAAAAGTCAGTGAAATGGAGCTGATTGTAGGTTCAGATGACGCCGACCAAGTTTACCAAACTCAATTCACCTCCTTCCTACAGAACCTAACAGCGCACGACAGCAATCCAATAGTTGGGCTCAATATTGGAACAGCCAATCTTTATGGTCGGCATGGCCAATCACACCTAATCAAAGCGGGAAATGTCTATCTGAGAGAGCATTATTTATTCCCGTCGACAGGATTCAGTGGTTATGCGGGGCTGTCTAAATTTTGGGATAATTCTGCGTTGGCACACAGAAAGCAAAATGTGATATTTCAAGCAACCACGCGCTTTGGCCGAGTTGAATATTTTGGAAACAACGAAGAAAACTGGAAACAAGACCAGTACTCAACACTCGCTATTTTTTTTCTCAACTACCACCCCAAACACAGTAACTTCAACCAGTGGAACAGCGGCTACGTATATGGGAGCAACAATACAACCAAAGACAACTTCTGGAAAAGTGGTATACCAAAGAACATGGCTTATAGACCAACCGCATTACTCGCCGTTGATTTAGGCTCCCCCACTCGTTCGATACCTCAAGGGTTTGAAGCCATCCCTTTGATGCTTTCAACGAGTAGCCCACAACCTGCTGATTACACGATTGTGGGAAACGCTTCCCAAGAGCACATTGAGCATGCTGATCTGCCGAACGGTAAGGTTCAAATACTGCCAACTCATAGTTACTTTATTTATCAATCGGATCACTACGCGGTAGAGGGTGGCCCACAAGACATGGTGCTTGCCAGAGAGTTTGAGCATGGCCGTGTCCTTTATCGCACCGACTTTCATGGACAGAACTCAGACTTTTACTCGGCACCGAAACTCAGCATTCCATTAAAAAAACCAATGAGGCCAGTCGATGCAAATGGTAATATTGGCGACTATGTAAACGAAGTTAAGCTTGGGGGATATCAAGGGCTATTTCTGCTTTATTAGCTCCTTAACCCCTTAGCCCCTTAGCCCCTTAGCCCCTAGTTCAGGGTATTAGCCATCTTTACGTAACGGAATAAACACTTACCACTTTTCCTATAAATTATCGGTGACCGTTAGCGGCCTTTTTCCATCACACGCGCCTTTCTCGAGGTCGTACACGGGGCTGGCTCCATGGCTGCTCCACCGATGATCTTCCCTCGCTATTTTTCGATATTGCGTCGGCGTGGCGCCAATGTACGTTTGGAAGGTTTCATAGAATCGGCTACTCGAATTGAAACCCACCGTGAGTGAGATATCGAGAATGGTTCTGTCCGTATCACTCAGTAAAGCACGAGCATGATTAATGCGCATCGCAGTAATGTACTGCTTGATGGTCATCTGCATCGTTCGTTGAAATACGTTCATTGCATAGTTGGCATGTAATCCAATATGTTCTGCGATATCTTTCACGGTTAATGGCTGGTTGTGATGCGTGGCAATGTATTCCAACATTTGGCTGACATAAAATTGAGAGTGTTTCGACACCCCTTTTGAGGTCGATTTGTCCTGTCGATTTACGAGCAGTTGTTGCCAACCATCAAGGCAGATTCGCTTAAGCATCAAGCCAATTTCATCGATGGCCAACTGCTGGCGACTTTCTGACGAGTGCTTTATCTCTTGTACCCATCGGGCAATTTCAAATTCACTTACTAGCGAACAAGAATTCGATTGCAACACACTGCCGTGAGTTATCTGATTGACTAAATCCCGACTGAGAGTCCACGACATAAAATGATGAATCGGTATGTTGATGATCCCCATATTATGGCTTTGGCCGGGATTGGTGAGTCGATGAGGTACCGATGCCCAAAACAAGCCAATCGATCCGCTCTTAACCACGATTGGGCTGCCGTTAATGATGTATTCCACATCGTCCCCAAAAGGAATATTCACCTCAATTTGACCATGCCAATGATAGCCGGGCATGGAGTGAGGAGCTCTAAGTTCGATATCGATTTGCTCATAGGAAGAATAAAGAGAAAGCGGGCTTACCGACACGGTCTCGGATGAGTACTTATCTAAAGTGATAATTCTCAGCGTATCAGGGGTTGATTGCGGCATATCTCGTTCCTTAGGAAATCGTATAAATGACTTTTAGCAGTTCCTCGATAATAAAACTCTGAAGGCGATCATAGTGCCGAAATACCCCATTTCATAAGATCAGTACAATGTGATTAGAGTCAGCATCTTAAGTGCAAAACTCGCTTCATTGCATAAGCTCTCTCCTTAAAAGCCAGCAAGTTGTCCCATTTGCTAAGATTTTCTTTGGGTGATTTAAAAATATTAGAAAACGGGAGAGCTATTTGATTATCTGAGACGAATCGACGTGGGTTCTAGGTGTAATTTGTCTGTATCAACAAAGAACTCAGAGAGATAAAGGATTCCACTATGCAAAGCCCTAAGATCACATTCATCGGTGCAGGATCAACCATTTTTGTTAAGAACATTCTTGGTGACGTTTTTCATCGTTCTGCACTTCAAAACGCTCATGTCGCCCTGATGGATATTGATGAGACCCGATTAGAAGAGTCACACCTAGTCGTCAGTAAGCTCATGGAATCATCTGGTGCTACTGGCTCTATTTCATGCCACTTAAATCAAAAAGAGGCACTACAAGATGCAGACTTCGTTGTCATCGCTTTCCAAATCGGCGGTTATGAACCTTGTACGGTCACGGATTTCGAGGTGTGTAAACGCCATGGCCTAGAACAAACCATCGCAGACACACTAGGCCCAGGCGGTATTATGCGTTCGCTACGCACGGTCCCGCACCTTTGGAGCGTGTGTGAAGATATGACCGAGGTTTGTCCGAACGCCACTATGCTCAACTACGTCAACCCTATGGCGATGAACACGTGGGCGATGTACGAGAAATACCCGCACATCAAACAAGTCGGTTTATGCCACTCAGTACAAGGCACAGCAGAAGAATTAGCGCGCGATCTGGACTTAGACTATTCAGACCTTCGCTATACCTGCGCTGGCATCAACCACATGGCTTACTACCTCACTCTTGAGAAGAAAACAGAAAGTGGTGAGTACATCGATATTTATCCAGATCTACTTGAAGCTTTTGAGAGTGGCCAAGCGCCTAAGCCGGGTATTTATCACAATGGTCGCTGCACAAACTTGGTTCGCTACGAGATGTTCAAAAAATTGGGCTACTTTGTGACTGAGTCTTCTGAACATTTTTCGGAATACACCCCCTACTTTATCAAGCCAAATCGCCCAGATTTAATTGAACGTTATAAAGTGCCACTTGATGAGTACCCAAAGCGCTGTGTCGAGCAAATTGCCGATTGGAAACGCGACCTTCAAGAATTTAAAACAGCTGACAAAATTACCGTTGATGAATCTCATGAGTACGCCAGCACCATCATGAATTCTATCTGGACAGGCACTCCGAGCGTCATTTACGGCAATGTGAAAAATGAAGCCTTGATCGACAACTTGCCACAAGGCTGCTGTGTTGAGGTCGCTTGTTTAGTTGATGCGAATGGTGTGCAACCGATCAAAGCTGGTCGCCTACCTAACCACTTGGCCGCATTAATGCAGACCAACATCAATGTTCAAACTCTATTAACGGAAGCCATTCTCACTGAAAACCGCGACCGTATTTATCATGCTGCGATGCTGGACCCACATACAGCCGCTGTACTTGGAATAGAAGAAATCTACGCTCTGGTTGACGACTTGATTGAGGCTCATGACGGTTGGTTACCAGAGTGGGTTAACAAGTAATTTCATACTAATAAAAAATACAATAACGTGAATATTAGCGCCTTCTCACAAAGGAGGCGTAAGGAGTGGCAATGAGTATCTCTATGAATACCAAGCTAAGTTATGGCTTTGGGGCGTTTGGTAAAGACTTCGCAATCACCATCGTCTATATGTACCTAATGTTTTACTACACGGATGTAGTCGGTATTTCTGCCGCTACCGTCGGAACCATCTTTCTCGTCGCCCGTATTTGGGATGCGGTCAACGACCCAATCATGGGCTGGTTGGTTAACAATACGCGCACCCGTTGGGGCAAATTCAAACCTTGGATTTTAATTGGCACGCTCGCCAACTCTGTCGTGCTACTCATGGTGTTTAGCGCACACTACATCGAAGGTCCTTGGTTAATCGCCTACGCCGCTGTCACTTATATTTTGTGGGGCATGACTTACACACTAATGGATATTCCTTTTTGGTCGTTAGTCCCAACACTCACCTTGGATAAACGCGAACGCGAAGAGTTAGTCCCATACCCTCGCTTCTTTGCCAGCCTCGCGTGGATAGTAACCGCTGCCATTGCAATGCCCTTCGTCAACTATGTAGGTGGTGACGACAAAGGGTTTGGTTTTCAAATATTTACGCTACTGTTGATTGCCTGTTTCTTAGTCTCGACGTTTATCACACTGCGTAATGTCAAAGAACGTTATTCGACCGCGAACCTCGACACCACACAGCCTGAAGAAAAAGTATCACTGAAAAAGCTACTGTCACTTATCTACAAAAACGACCAATTGACCAACGTTCTATGCATGGCACTGTCTTACAACTTGGCGACCAACATCATCACAGCCTTCGCGGTTTACTATTTCACCTATGTTGTAGGCAACGAAGAGTTGTTCCCTTACTACATGGCTTATGCAGGCATCGCAAACCTCATCACACTGGTGTTGTTTCCTAAACTCGCAAAAATGTTCTCACGCCGCACTCTATGGGCTTGTGCTTCCACTTTCCCTATTTTAGGCAGTGCTGTTCTGATCTATGTTGGCATGTATAACAAACAAAGCATTTTGTTGATTTCAACGGCGGGTGTATTCCTACAAATCGGTACTGCCCTGTTTTGGGTACTCAACGTGATCATGGTTGCCGACACGGTCGATTACGGTGAATTTAAACTGGGTGCTCGTTGTGAAAGCATTGCTTACTCTGTGCAAACTTTGGTCGTAAAAGCAGGCTCTGCATTTGCCGCTTTCTTCATCGGCATCTCGCTCACTGCCGTCGACTATGTACCTAATGTAGTGCAAAGCCCTGAAACCGTATTTGGCATGCAATGCATCATGGTCGGCCTACCTGCTTTCTTCTTTGCCATTGCGTTAATCATCTACTTCCGCTTCTACAAGCTGAACGGCGCGTATCACCAAAAAATTCAAGATCACCTCACTGAAAAGTATGACCACATCACCAACGATGGCTCAAATAAAAACGAAAACAACAAGCCAGCAGAACCGGTACAAGCTGTGTAAACGAGAAGAAACAGCAATTTATCATTGATAAAAAAGGATACAAAAACAACAAAGCCTAGCGAGGGATCGCTAGGCTTTTTCAATTAGAAACACATAGGAATTTTCATTGAAGACGATAAACGCGAAGGCGCCCTTACTTCAATGGGTCATTATCAGGCAGTGCTTTGTGAATCCATAGCGCCAAACGTTTTTTAATATTGGCACCATCAAGCTTATCATCAGGTAACGGTGTGATCTGATTTACCTCTACAAGGAACAAATACACCGCTTTAACCTTTATTGGTTGGGATGAATGTGGCAAATCAAAACCTTGTAGTTTTGCCATCTTAAAACCGACCTCAACTGCTTTTTTTACCAGCTTATCTTCATTAATGATCTTCGCGGTTTTCGACATATCATCTCCGTCATTTTTTTCGAACGAATGATGAGTATATCAAACACGACAACTGACAAGATTACTGTGATCTCAGTTTGAGGCGTCGCTTTGATAAATAACAGAAAAAGTGTAGCTGGTTAAAATTTTGATTGTAGCCTGAGTGATATTTACTAGGTAAATATTAGTAAGCAACCAGCCTCTTAATAGAAGACTCAATAAATGAGATCTTCAGTCAAGAAACCAAAAATCGAACAATATTTGGCTTACAATACTAAAGAATACGGAGTACGGAATACGGAATACGGAATACGGAATACCATGATTCTCATATAAATGTTACGCATTCTATCAATATAGAATAACTTTATGTTATTTAACCAGTTTTATACTAGAATGACTTAGATCATATTTATGGGCACCTGTAATCAAAATCTATTTACAAAATACTCATTAAGAAAATAGAATAAATCCACTAATATTGTACGGGTGTTAAAAATGCGTTACCTATGGGCTTCATTCTGTCATAAAAACCCTATTCTTGGACGAATCGTTCATATCCTTGTTATGTTGGTCGCGTTGGCTTCTATCGTCGTTCCACTGATTTCCAAAGATGCCACAACCATCATAGCCTCGCTGTGTGTCGCGCTAGTATGCTTTATCCTATTCGTGTTCTTTGCACTCTGCGACAAAATGCGTTCAGGTATGCATTAATCAGCCCTATATTCGCCAAGCATTCTCTTTTCTAAACTTCATTATAAAATGCTGGCTACCAGATACGGAAAAGCCCAAAGTTATTAGCTTTGGGCTTTTCTTCTATAACGAAAGCTTACATATCCCAATCCAAATAGCCTGCAGTTAGAAATTACAGCTATCAATCAGGCATCACAACAATACCCATGGTTTCAAGCAGTTGCTCTTGTTGCCACGCGACAATTTTGATTCCTGTTGTATCGACCTTACGAGGATCTAACCCTTCTAATTCTGCATGACACAAGTTAGCCCCTTGCATACTAAATTGTCCCCATACATCTTCCGAGAACACGCCTCGGCTAAGATCGGACTCTTTTAGTGACGCTCCACCAAGGTAAGTTCCTATCCAGCGGTTTTCAAATAACTCACACTTCTCTAAACAAGCTTGTTCAAAATTAGCGTAAGACAGGTTACAACCCGTGATGTATGCCGAGCAAAAATACATGCGATTGCTCACCTGATTGGCAAAATTCGCACGAGTAAAGTTCGCCCCTTTCAAGTCACATTCACGTAGCTCAATCCCATAGCAATTGGCGTTACTAAAATTGGCCATCGCCAACTGGCAGTTCTGGAAACTTGCGTCTCGTAAGTCTGCAATATCAAAGTGGCACCCCTCAATATCGCCTTGTTCGATGAACTTACAATTAATAAATGCTGCATCACGCAAGTTCGAACGCCTGAAGTCACATCGGATAAAAGTACAGGCTGTAAATGTTAGCTCTGATAAATCTTGCTGAGCAAAACTGTGCTGATGATAAGTGCTGTTATTGGTGTCCATTTAGCCCCCTAAAGAAATCAAGCTAAGACTACCATTGTGATCTTAAGAAAACATCAAATTAAAAACCAACAAAAACAGCCACTTAAAACACCCCAATTTGGCCATTTTAAGGTGTCAAATAAGCCCTTTAAGGTTGTTATTTTCGTTTTATGGCATGCGCTTATCGTGAAAAAAGTTTTGTCGCTTAGAAGCATAAAGAGAATATAAAGCCACTTTGTCGAAACGAATCAATTATCGACAACATCCTAACGCTCTAGACTGGACGGTTGGTATGCATATCGCTACACTAATCATCATTCTCGGCATAAAGAGTAAGATCAATGAAAGACATGCGACAAGCTATGCTCGATGCAGGGTTTAGCCTTATTAATGAACACGGATTTGCTGGTGTTGGCCTGATGAAAATCATCAACCAAGCCGAAGGAACTAAAGGTTCTTTTTACCATTACTTCAAATCCAAAGAACACTTTGGCGAGATCCTTCTAGCCGACTATTTTGATGAGCACCTAGTTAAGCTTAATGACTTTCTAAGTGATGAGACTCTATCTCGCCGAGACCGCGTGAAAGCGTACTTCGAGTTTTGGTGTGCGTCGAAACTGACTGAAGACTTCAATATTCAGTGCCTTGTGGTCAAACTAGCAGGTGAAGTGTCAGGCTCTGCTAACCCGTTGCAATCAACCATGGCAGAAGGCGCAGAAAAGATCATACTGCGTATGTCGAAGCTCTTTGAAGAAGGGAATGAAGCGGGTGATTTCAATATCGCAGATCCTGAATCACTATCTCGCACGCTTTATGGCTTATGGCTAGGTTCTACGCTAATGGCCGCTATGCAGCGCAACCGTTCGATTCTGAACAATGCCATGGAAGAGACATTGCTTGCGATGAGTTCAAAAGATTAACCAATTCCTACACGCTAAGAGGCTCGCTTTATATGGCGAGCCTTTTTGTTTTCAGGCGTGTTCGTTTTCTAGCTAGGCTTATTCTTTTTCTACCTAAGCTTTTGCTTATCACGTCATTGATTCGATTATCCCATTCGTGGCGCTAGGTTATTGGCTTTTAGCAAAGCATTGAGTACCGGGTCGATATGTTGAAAGAATTTGAGCCACCCTTCACAGAGATAATTTAACCCAGCCTCACCATCTCGGCTTTTGATGATGCGGTTTTTAGGGCACTCACCATGACAAGCAAATTTAAACTCACAAGTTTGGCACTGCTTTGGCAATGACTTTTGCTTTGCGAACCCAAAAGTTTGCTGAGCGGGTGAAAATGCCAGCGTCGATAGCGGCTTCTCATGAATATTGCCCAACTGAAACTCAGGAAAGACGTAGTGATCGCACGAATACACATCACCATTGGGTTCAACCGCTAGCCCTTTTCCACAGATTTCACTCAAGGTGCACATGGTGCTTTCTCTGCCCATCCACACACCGACGAAGTTTTCAAAGTAAGGCACAAGCACTCGACCAAAATCGTGTTCGAACCATTCATCAAAAACGGTAGTGAGGAATTGTCCCCATTGCGCAGAGCCGACACTCCACGACTCAACCTCGCCAGAGACAGGAATGATCGCTTGTTGATGGGTGAGCCATTGATTGTTGGTATGAGCCTCACGCTTATCCACCACAGGGATGAGCTGCAGCTGCTTTGAACCCACTTCGTCGCGTAGAAAACGATAAACTTCTAACGGGTATTTTCCGGTCACATCGTTCACACAGGTTAGGGTTGCAAACTCAACGTTATGTTGCTTCAAGTAGCGAATACCACGCATTGTTTGAGAAAAAGTACCTTTGCCTGCACGGTTGGTTCGGTAGTGATTATGTAAGTGCTCTGGGCCATCAATGCTCACACCAATGATAAAGTCATTGTTCTTGAAGAACTCACACCACGCATCATTCAGTAAGGTGCCGTTAGTTTGAAGGTCATTGCTGATCTTGCTGTGACTAGGACAATATTTTTTCTGCAGTGCGACCACCTTTTGAAAATATTCAATCCCTAACAAAGTAGGCTCTCCACCATGCCAAGAAAAGATAATCTCCGGCGTATTCTGCCCCTCAATGTACTGCTTGATATAACGCTCTAACAGGACTTCATCCATCACATATTGAGATCCTTTGGGGTATTCAAGCAGCTGCTGTTTCTCTAAGTAATAACAGTAAGTACAACTGATATTACAGACCGCACCAATAGGTTTTGCCAACGCTTGAAGCTTGCTGTTCGCCTTGCCGTTAAACTGCGGAACCGAACTCAGGTTTGATAGTGATAATGTCGTCATGAAGAATTCCTCGATGTAAAAGTTATTGTATTAGCTAAAACAATTCGTAATTCCTTTACACGGTGTTCATCGGCCAACCAAGCTTGTGGCATTAGGTTGGCCGAGTGGTTCATTTCCTCTATTTCACGTTCTCAAACGGGTTCCACGCTTCATCCACTGGGACTATATTTTGCGCTTTTTCGTACTCTTGATACTCAGCAACCATCTCTAGGAACAAGTCTGGCATTTGGTTTCTTAAGTCATGCTGCTCAGCCGGATCCTGCTTAGTGTTGTACAGGTGCCATTCACTGTCACCGCCCATGCCCGTAGAGATTCGGATGGTCTTGTAATCCCCTTTGAGCAAAATTCCGCTACCAAACAATTCAAATGGAATCGCATTATCGGCACTGTGCACCTCTCCCGTTTCACCTTTGAAGTAAGGCAGCAAGCTGACACCACTCATTGGTGCCACTTCTCTACCCTGATACTCCGTTCCTGGGTGTTGTACATCGGCAATTTCAAGAATGGTGGCTGCGATGTCTTTTACTTGTGACAAGTCATCGGTTTGGGTGCCGGGTTGTAGCGCTTGCTCGCCCTCTAATACCAATCCGGAAAATTAACTGATCAGCTCTATCCAATCTCTAGTACACATTT
>NZ_OSDX01000036.1:0-42273 GCF_900382755.1 Vibrio sp. Evd11 | reverse complement strand
CAAGAGTATGGCTTGCACTTGCTTTACTCTGCCGCGCAGCGGCTTCGTTCAACAAGGCGCTTAAGTATGATTCGTGAAAGCATACTATTCTCGCTTCGGTCCAATTTGGGCACACGTTCACTCACAGCTTAACGTTATGTAAATGGAGCAGAAATAAGCTATGGAATACAACGTCGTTAAAAATTATAAGGATGATCCAGAATTACCTATTCGAATCGTAAAAGGTGAAAAATTGCAGTTTGTAGAAGAATCCAACCCAGAAGGTGATTGGGCAAATTGGATTTTTTGCCGAGGAGAAAATAAAGAAGGCTGGGTTCCAAAACACATATTAGCTGTAAATAACAGTGAAGTAACCGTACTTGAGGACTATTTTGCTAAGGAACACCGTTTGATAGTTGGTGACATTCTAGTAAAAGAACATGAATTAAACGGCTGGATCTGGAGTTATAAATTAGGTAATTCGGAAGAATTAGCTTGGGCTCCTTTAAATCATCTGTGCACTGTATAAATTCATATCGAAAGTTGCTAAAGCAAGCAGCTAACACTTAGCATTTTAGCTTTGCGTTACGTTTGTGTTTAAGGTTGTCCACTCAAGATTCAGTATTACCTTGATCACACCTTAGCTTTGCGTTTTGTAACAATGAGGAAAAGATAAATATAATGAACAAGTTAATGTCATTTGTAGTTACGTCAAACTTTCTATCTCTTGGTTTTGTTTATTTGTTCGAACGGTTGACAGGTTCTTTAGCAATCCAGTTCTTGAGTGACTACGCCTTTTACTCAATGCTCCTACTTATTGGGCTCGGCAGCATCTTCTCTTTTTCGGGGCACAAAGTAGGTTACAGCGATCCAAGTAATGTGGCGGGTGTAGCGGCAAGTAGTTTGATTGAAAATAACTCTTCTAAACATACTGTTGTAACTAAGCTTGAAAGTACGGGGTTAGGTGGTCGTTTTTTACTCGCTAGTTTATTCCCTTTAGCTTATTGCGTGATCGCATAGGTCAACTGACCACATATAAGAACTTTAAAAGTGATTCACAACGCTTGGCATCATCATTTCAGTAAGTTTAATGACGATTGCACTATGGTCTAAGTAAGGTGCTAGCGTTGTTCATACCTTAATTTGGCGTCATACGAATGGAGTAAATAATGTACAAGGAAACAGATTTTCAACTAAGCCAAAAAGAGTTTAGCTTCAAAAAAGATTCGTACCCTTTATCAAAAATTAATGATGTGAGAGTTAAAAAACTCGGTTTGCTCGACAATGTGGGGCAAATAATATTTTGGCTATTTGTCTTCTCTGGAGCAGTTTGGCTAGCAGTTCCAAGCCTTGAAAGTACCCCGCTTTGGCTTAAAGCCATAGTTGTTATATTAACTTTTGTAGGCTTTGGATTTGGTCTACTTCATTGTTCAAAATATGCATTACAAATTGAGTTTCGTCATATTGACGATACAGGAGTTCAATGGGTAAATGTAACTAAGTCTACCTCTGAATCTGACAATGGGTTATTTGAGCAACAATCTGCGGCACTAAAGGTAACATTCGAATAATAAGTGCTTAAGTAGACTACCAACACTTGGTATTTTTAACACGGTTTAGCTTGATTGATTTAGGTGGCAGTTTGAGTGTATTGGTAACGTTGTCATTTACTTCATTTGGTGTGAACTGGATAGGAGTGAGTCGTGCAAGAAGAGTATATGGATTACTACGCGAAATTTGACGAAGAGAAGCGTCTACTTTCTCAAAACATAACGCGTATTGAATTTGATACAACAATTAATGTTTTGGGGTCTTATCTCGAATCAGCAGGTCGTTTGACGGAGCTTGGTGCGGCTACTGGTCGCTATTCACTTCATTATGCTCGACAAGGTATGGATGTGACAGCAGTGGAGCTAGTTCCAGAATTAGTCGAGCAACTTAAATATAATGCTGAGACCCAGAATTTAGACTTGGTTGTTCACGAAGCAAATGCAACTAACGTGAGTTTTATTGAAAACGGTACTCAAGACGTTGTTTTAGTATTGGGGCCGCTTTATCACATACAATCGAAGTCAGGCCGAGAAGCAGTTTTAAAAGAGGCAAATCGAATATTGAAACCAAATGGTGTAGTTGCGATAGCGTATATCAGTCGTTTATTTGTGGCGGGTTTGCTTGCCAAAATGTCCAGTAGCTTAGTTTCCCCTGATATTCTAAGTGAATTGAATGAAAGTGGCTTGGTCTCTTCTCCCGATGTAGATCCATTTTTTAGAACGGGATACTTTGCTAAGCCTTTAGAGATTGAAAGCTTGGTAATTGAATCTGGATTTAGTATCGAAAATCATATTGCAACCGATGGGTACGTTCGGTTTATTGGTCAGGAAGTTAATCAACTAAATGAGCAACAGTATCAATCATGGTTTAAGTATCATTTATCGACATGCTCTGAGGTTTCATTGCTTGGTAGCAGTAATCATGGTTTAGTTATTGCAAAAAAATGCAGAGGAAAAAGCGCCTAGAACCGATTCTCAATGCTTGGCATTTTCACTGTGCATTGGTCTTAGTTATTAAGGTTCCTTTTAGCGGCTTTGTTATTGCGTTGCTCACCAATAGGGCAGCGTGTATGTTTCATCAATCTAGGAGCTCTTTCAATGTATTATTCTGAGGCTAATTGCCTTTGTGGTTCTGTCAAAATTACGGCTAAAAACATCGATCCTAAGTTTACAGTTTGCCATTGTCAGTCATGTCGAACTTGGGGTGGTGCTCCGTTCTTTGCTTTGAAATGTGGTACTCAAGTGAAACTGGAAGGTGAAGATAAAGTAAAGATGTACAAATCTTCTTCTTGGGCTTCACGAGGTTTCTGCAGAGAATGTGGAACCCACTTATTTTATAAATTCAAAGAAACAGGCGAGTACAATATGCCAGTGGGCTTGTTTCCAAATTTGGAAGGGTTGGAAATGGACATGCAATATTTTAGTGACATGCGACCTGGTTACTATTGCTTTTCCAATGAAACTAAGGAAATGACCACCGAAGAAATCATGGCCTACTTTGCAGACAAGGTATAACTATAGGCATAGCAACCGGTTTAAGGGAGACTTTAATGCTTGCCGGTTTAGCTTACAGTATTGCAAGCGTTTGTAGCCCCCTCAACGTGAGTATTGTTTTCCAAAGGAAGATTCATATAAATGAAAAATGTAGTTCAACTTGTCTTTGTCTCTAGAAATCAGTTATTGCTCGCCTTCCGCCAAAATACTGAAGCGTTTGACCAGTATTGGGGCTTTCCTTCTGGACGCATAGAGGACGGTGAATCTCCTCTAGACACAGCAGAACGCGAAGCTTTGGAGGAAACTTCGGTTAGCACTAAAGAATTGAATTTAGCTGCTGAATTGGTTGACCCTAGTTTGCCGATTCGTCATTACTTTTACCTATGTTTTGATTGGGTTGGCAAAATAGAGAACGCAGAACCTAACTTGTGTCGAGAGTTGCGTTGGTTCAACCTCGACGAATTGCCAGAAAAGTGCACTCCAATAACTTACGTAGCAATGAAAAAAATTAAAAACGCGTTGCGTGACCATCAGCAACGAACTTAGCGCTATAACCTCTTAGCGCTATAACCTAAGAGGGAGATATGGGACTTAGATCATTTGAAAAGGAAGACTATGGCCTACTTATTTGTTGGATAGATTCAGATAAATTGAATTATCAATGGGGCGGCCCAAACCTAGAGTTTCCATTGGATTAAGTTCAAATTAGTTGGCACTGCTCATATCTATACGCCAAATTTTTACTGCGAGGGAATGAACATGAAACAACGACTTTTCAAGAACTTGAAGCTGGCATTAGGGGTTGGCTTTGGTGTTGCCATTTATCAGTACTTTTTTCTTACAGATGGTGCGTTTGATTTCTATCAGCCACTTGTGGCGTTTGCTTTTACGTTTGTCGTTAGCAGTATTGGTACACTTCTAAAAGAAAGAATCATGCGCAAGAAGGAGATTACATGAGAATATCGGAAGCCGTTCTGTCGGATTTAGAATCCTTTTTCGAATACATAGGAGCACAGCTTCTTGAAAATGCGGATGATAACTCTCCACTTTTCCAACCGATCTCTAAAGAGAATTGTGTAGTTTCAGAACAATTTAAAGATAAGTTTCGAAATGGTTTTGAGGCAAGCCTTGGTGAAAATGGCTGGAGAAAGCTCTGGGTAATCAAAGACTCTAAGGGACGAGTGTTTGGTCATATAGACCTACGTCATTACGGTGAAGAGTATAAGTTTCATCGTGTGCTTCTCGGCATGGGTGTTGATTCAAGCCTAAGGAAGCAAGGGTTGGGTGTAGAACTGATTAAGTGCGTGACTGAGTTTTGTAACGAAAGCCCAAGTATCGATTGGTTAGATCTCAATGTTCTCTCGAATAATCTTCCTGCAAAAAAATTGTATTTGAAATGTGGTTTCGAAGTGATTGGAGAAGTCCCAGATTGTTACCTTATAGAAGGACAGTTTGTGTCTGAAACAATGATGACACTATGCACAAGAAATTCCGGGTAAGAACGCTTTGAAGAATGAATTAAGACACTTGGCATCCTAAGCTTATGTTAGTGCTAAGCTTGGTGTCAGCGCTTTTACACGGCAACTCTACCTATGAGCTAAAGAGGAATCATGATTAAAATCTATTTCGTATGTGGCTTTATTGGCTCGGGTAAAACGACTTACTCTAAAGCGATTGCAGAAAAGCATGGCGCCTTTCGTTTCTCGATAGATGAGTGGATGATTCCTTTGTATGGCGAACATATGGAGCGTGAAGTTTTTGATAGCCGGCTGGCTACGCTTCAAGGTTTATTCAAGGACTCTGCAATGCAGCTCTTTTCTTTGGGTGTTCCGGTAATTTTTGACTTTGGTTTTTGGCGTAAATCAGACCGAGATTCTTTTACAAGCTGGGCGTCAAACCTAGGCGTGGACAGCGAAGTTCACTACCTTGATGTTCCCTTTGAGACTTGTAAGGAGAGGGCATTTAACCGTAACTCGGAACTCAATGGCAAGTCTTATGAAATGACACCTGAAATGTTAGATCTGTTTTGGTCTTGGTTTGAGGTTCCCACTTCAAACGAAAATGGTATTTGGGTTCAACAGGAAGCTTAAAAAGGTATGTAGCCAAGCATAGTTTGAGTTAGCAGCCCCTTAATATCGTAACAAGTGAATCGGAGGTTCAATGGACAAAGCACTCAAAACACATTTTGACGAATATCCCGATGATGTTCGAGCTCGGCTTGAAGAGTTGCGTTCATTAATCTTAGAGCTTTGCTCTGATTTGGATTTAGGTGAAGTCGAAGAGTCTCTGAAATGGGGCGAACCAAGTTACAGCGTTAAGACGGGCAGCCCAATTCGAATTGATTGGAAATTGAAATCGCCAAACAACTATTACTTGTTCTTTTACTGTCAAACGAAGCTAGTCGACACATTCAGAGAATTGCACGATGGCACATTGGTATTTCAAGGTAATCGGGCAATCGTCTTGAACCTAACTGAACCACTTCCTAGGGCACTTATTAAGCAGTGCTTAGAGCTAGCCTTAACTTATCAACACCGAAAAAATCTACCGCTTCTTGGCGCGTAATTCTTACGTGTTGTCAGCTGCTTAACTGAATGTGGTTAGAGTTTAAAAAGTACGCCTGCCACTGATTTACAAGGCTTGGCACTTCTCGTTTAATGTAGGTTAGTGTTTAACGTCTTATGGTTTAGGTTAGTGGCGTTGCTCGGGCCGTAAAGTGGTATGTGGACAGGGAAAGTTATGAATCAACAAGAAGCCTTTATAGGATTTGCGGTCTATGGGGTTATCAGTAGTTTAATCGGATTTTTTACGTTTTTTATTATCAAAGATGCAAAGTACAAACAAACATTGTGGACTTTGGAGTCTGTTATATTTGGTATCTTCGCGATTGGTTTTATCTATTGTTCGGGTGGTAATGGGCCAGAATTGTTGGTCTGGATTCCGCTTGTTACTTTAATGTCTATTTACAATGTCCACTCTTTGAAATTTTGTGGTTCTTGTGGAAAAACTAACGTAAGAAAAAGCGGATTGTCATCCATTAAATCATGTAGTGACTGTGGTAATGCTTTATAGTAAAGCTAAGAAATATCAGACGTTTGTTCATTTTAGTTTCAGCCTTAAAAGGAAGTTGTATGAATTTAGATAAAGCTAAAAAACGTATCGCGAAGCAGGTTAAAAAAGGCGACAACGGATACCCAAAAATCACGTTAGCGTATTACGGGGCGACCAAAGATCTCGCAACGGAAGTCGCAGTTCAATTTATGCTGGGTGAGAGCGATGGTGTCCAAGAAGAGCGTTTTTCTTGTGAAACCGAAATCCGAGATAATGAACTAATCCAAACGACGTTACTCAAGATAATCGAACGCGCTAATGTTAACTCAGTAATTGAAGTTGAAGGCGTGACGGTTCTTTAATTTGCCTCGTATCTGTAAGTTTATGAGTGGCCGTCGTTGTCTCGGTAATGTGGTATTACATGGGTTAGTTGATTCAGGATATTTAGAGTAATGCACTTAAGAAAAGCACAGCTTCACGAGTTAGATTCCATTTATACAATGGGCTTCGATGTTTGGGGTGATGGCTTGACGTTAGACGATTACTTAGCAGGTTGTCGTAACAGTGAAAAGTACTTGTCTGGCACTTGGTATGTATTAGTCGAGAAGGATAGAGTCGTGTCGTCTCTTATCGTTTACAGTGACATGTTTGGCCTTGCAAAAGGATGTTTCGGTATTGGCTCTGTGGCTACACCTCAAGAATTACGACACCAAGGTTATGCGTCTGAGTTGATCAACTTGGTAAAAACGGAGTTATTCACTCGTCATAATTGTAAGGCTTTATACCTACACAGCGACATTGAGCATCAATTTTATATTAGGCTTGGCTTTGTGAGCATAGTAGGTTCTGATTGTATGTATATTTCGAACGACTCTTCTGAGTTTGATGGACGAATACCAGATTACTTCTAGGCGTGAGTATTTCGATTCGTTATAAAAAGCGGGGCTTAGAAGGTTAAGTGTATCCGAAGTGTTTTACTCATAATTTATCAAGGAAGAAACATTATGAAATTAGCTCAGTTAAATATCGCTCTGGCGAAATACCCGTTAGATGCGCCAGAAATCAAAGAGTTTGTCGATAACTTAGAGTTGGTTAATGGAATCGCAGAAAGCAGTGAAGGGTTTGTTTGGCGTCTGAAAGATGAATCTGGTGACGCCACCAATATCCAAGCTTTCGATGATCCTAATATGATTGTGAACATGTCGGTGTGGGACTCTGTGGATTCGTTAAAGAACTTCATGTTCCGCACACACCACCGTGATTTTATGCGCCGAAAGGGGGATTGGTTTCATCGTTTACCTGAAGATACTTATGTTCTTTGGTGGATTGAAGAAGAGCATATTCCCACACTCGAAGAGGCGATAGAGCGACTTGAACACCTCAGAGAAACCGGTGATACGCCGTATGCCTTCACTTTTAAAACCAACTTTACAGAGTCAGAAGCGCCAAAATAGCGTTCATAGATAACCAACGTTATGTTTTTTAGACGTTTTATGGCAATTCCCGTGAAGATGAGTCGATTATTGGTATGATGTATCTATAGTCTTCGAGAGGTTTAATGATGTTGAAAATGAAAAGTAGTGTACTTGCGGTGTGTTTATTCGGTTTCAGCATGAGTGCTACCGCTTCAACACTGGAAGAGTGTGCAAAACTCCTTCCTGATGGTCACACGTATAAAGTAGAGATCATTTTAGACGTAGATAAGGCTGATAAGGATCCAGCGGTGAAAGGCAGTTTTGGTGTGACGGGCGGAGCGGATGCGCCAGATACTTTTGATATCGGTGATTTTGTCGAGTGCGCAGGTCCTCTGATCAAAACCGTAGATACAGACAGCAACGATGCGTCTAATTCCTAGTCACTGGTTATTGCGTTTGTCGGCCCTAGACGCCAGAGGGTATTCTGCATTTAAACAGATAAAGGTAAGTTGTGATTGAATTTAAAACGGTCGGTCTTTTTGTACTTACGGCGGTCGCCGAGATAGTAGGGTGTTATCTACCTTATCTTTGGTTGAGAGAAGACAAGAGTATTTGGTTATTGATTCCAGCTGCGATCAGCCTGGCGTTGTTTGCTTGGTTATTGACGCTTCATCCTACCGCGACAGGGCGTGTTTATGCGGCCTATGGCGGTGTGTATATTTCTGTTGCCCTGATATGGCTGTGGCTTGTTGATGGCGAAAAGCCGACAACGTGGGATCTGGTCGGTGGCTCAGTTGCACTACTCGGTATGGCGATTATTATGTTTGGCCCTCGAAACGCATAATTCATGCACTGAGATGACAGGAAGAGATTAAACCATGAAAAAGGTTGATTGGCACAAGAATCAGATTGATGACAGTACCGTCATTACGGACAGCTACAAAACGACTCAGAACGTGCGTCGATATTTTAAGTCCAAGCTTGGTGATGAGTTTAAATTTGACCGTGATTTTATGCAGTGGATGAACAATGCGACAGGATTGACTATGGGTGATGCCTTACAAGAGTGGGCGAAGCGTAACGATACAAAGTAACGGATTATCTTGTTGGTCAACTTATTAGCCAGTTAACGAGTTCATAAAAATACCGCCGTAATCAACGGCGGTATTTTTTATTATGCTGATTGCATCGTTCAGCTGAGAACAGCGAGCCTACTTAGCGTGAGCTAATTCAACACTCTGCGTTTCATTAGCTACTTTCCAATCGCCACCTAACGCTTTATACACGGCAATCGTGGTGTTGGCGGTTTGCAGTTTGGCTGCGACTTGGCGGTCTTGCATCATCTTTTGCTGTCGTTGTGCATCAAGCACCGATAAGTAATCCACTAGGCCAGCTTTGTATAACGACTTAGCTTTGCTTACTGCGTTATCCACGGCGTCTGTTGCTTCATCAATTCGCTTTTGGTTCTCTTGGCTACGACCATAAGCAAACAAGCTTGAATCGACTTCTGCGAATGCGCTGTCTACCAAATGTTGGTAGTTAAGCGCTGCCGAGCGAAACCTTGCTTCGTTCATCTCAACCATGGCTTCACCTCGGCCACCATCAAACACATTCCAACTGATACCCGCAGACGCTGCCCAACCAAATGAGTCACTGCTGAACAAGTCATCAAAGCTTCCAGCCGTAACACCTGGTGTGCCCGTTAGGAAGAACTTTGGATAACGATTGGCGATGCTTGCGCCAAGTTCTTCATTGATTGCAGCCATTTCACGCTCTGCGATACGGATGTCTGGACGTTGTTCTAACAAATCTGAAGGTATACCCGTTGGGATAACATCGTTCATTCGTGGCAAAGTAAATTCGCCCGCTAACCGTTGGTTGACGTTCGCTAGTGATTCACCCAACAACACCGCCATACGCTGCTTGTGAACTTGCTCGGCAATTTCTAGCTGTGGAACAATTGACTCTGTGGCTGCGAGCATGGCTTTGGCTTGAGCGAGATCTAACTCTGAACCATAACCGCTGCGAACGACTTTGGTCACCAGTTCCAGTGTGCGTTGTTGGTCTTGGATGTTATCCATCGCAATCGCTTTCCGTTCTTGAGCACCTCGATATTGCAGGTAATTGTGAATCACGTCTGCGGTGATTAGCGTGTTCAAGCCTGATTGGAATATCTCGGCTTGTTCCACTCGAATCGTTGCTGCATTAGATTGTCTGTCGATACGCCCAAACAAATCCATTTCCCACGCAATGCTTGCGCCTAAGAAACCGCCATCGTGTTGAGCATCAAGCAATGACATACCAGTTGCTGATTGAACTGCATCAGACGCGCCAAATACAGGGCCGAGTAGGGAGTCGTTTTCACTCAATTGATAGTTGTAGTAACCACCGCCGACATTGACGGTCGGTACTTTGAAAGATTCAACGACACTCTTGTATGAGTTGGCCATGTTGATTCGTTCGGCTGCGAGTTTGAGTGGGATGTTCTGGCTTTGAACATCGGCCACCAACTGGTTAAGCGTTGGATCATTGAACTGCGTCCACCAATGATTGTGTTGTTGGTTTGCCTTGCTTTGGCTTTGACTTTCTTGGCTGTACAAGAAGGTTTCTGCCATAGTGGTTTGCGGCTCTTCGTAATCAGGGCCAACCGCACAGCCTGTCAGTAACAAGGCTAGGGCAATAGGAGCCACTTTAAATCTAGGTAATAGATACATGTTTATTGCTCCTTATTGAGTGATGTTTGATTGTTGAGTCTGTGCGCTGCCATTCGGCGTTGCATCAAGGACGACAATCGCGTCTTGGATTGCTTCGTTTACCGTGATGCCATTCTCTTCTGAACGATAGAAGAGTTTGTACAACGCAGGCATCACGAAGAGAGACAACACGGTAGCTGCTGCCAAGCCACCTATGATAGTTGCGGCCATTTGGTCGAACAGAAGATCAGTAAGTAGTGGGATCATGCCGAGTGCGGTGGTTAGTGCACCCATTGAGATCGCCATAGTGCGGTTTACCGTCGCTTCCTTGATTGCGTCCGACAGTGAGCGACCACCTTTACGTTCAAGCTCAATTTGGTCCATTAATACAATGCCGTTTTTGATGATCATACCCGTGAGAGTTACCGCACCAATCAACGCCATAAAGCCGAAAGGTTTATCCAGTAACAACAAGCTGAATGTGGCACCTGTTGCTGCCAGCGGCAAGGTAGTAAATATGATGACGGGTTGTTTGAAACCGTTAAACATCGCCACCAAGATGATCACCATTAACAAGATCGCTTTTGGCAGTTGCTTAAGAATATCGCTGACGGCTTTGTGTTCATCATAGTATTCGCCACCCCATTCAAGGCTGTAACCTGGCGGAAGTGCGATAGCTTCAATATCATCAATCACTGAGTTTCTTACCGCAGCTGGCGTGGTGTAACGACCAACACCGGCTTGTGCTGTGATGGTTTTCACGCGGTCACGACGCCAAATCATGGTCTCTTCACTGGTCAGTTCAAACCCATCGACAACTTGACCCAGTGGCACACTGTGTAAACCAAGTAACGAGCGAACGGGTAACGTTTCTAGCGATTCAATTGAGTTTTCAGTGCCACGTAATTGAATGGTGACCAATTCATCGTTTAGGTTCATACGCCCCAAAGGCATGCCTTCAGACGCTCGTTTCATCGCAAAGGCAATGTCAGCACGGTTAATACCTGCAAGGCGAATCTTGTCTTGGTTGATGATCGGCTCTAGCACTTTGCTCTTTTGACGCCAGTCATCACGCACGTACTTAGTATCTGGATGTGCTTGGAAAATGGCTTTCGCTTGGTTTGATAAGCCATGTAAAACGTCTACATCTGGGCCTGAGAAGCGTACTTCGACGCTGAACTTGTCTGAGGTCGCCAGTTTCAAGCTTCTAAAGCGCGGGTCGGCGTTTGGAAACTCTTGAGTTAACCATTTGTCACCACGAGCAATTAGTGGGCTCAATGATGGGAAATCAGTCGCGTTGATTAGGATCTGCCCATAGGCTGGGTCGAACGGTTCTGGCTCAATGGTGACAGAGAAGCGGGGCGCACCTGCACCGACATAAGTCGAGATACTTTCCACTTCAGGCTGTTCAAGTAACCATGCTTCGATGCGTTTCATGTCTTCCGACGTTTGTTCAACCTTGGCACCATTTGGTAGCCAGTAATCAAGGAACAAGATCGGTCTATCTGCTTGAGGAATGAAATTAATCGCGACATTTGGGATAGCAAAAGCCGTCACTAAGATCAGTGGAATCAAGCCACTGAGCGCTTTCAATGGGTTATCGACGGTCCAGTTAACACTCTTGCGGTATAAGCTGACTTTGGTGTCTGTTTTCTGTTTGGTTGGTTTGATGAACATCCAACACATCAGGGCGGTGAACGTCATTGCCACGAACCAAGACAGCAGCAGTGAAGAAGCGATGATTAAGAAGACCGAACTCGCAAATTCAGCGGCATCTGTCTGAGAGAAGATAACCGGGCTCGCCCCCATGATAGCGATAACGGTCGCGCCAAACAGTGGGGTTGCTGTCTCTTTCACTGAATCGATAGCCGCGATAGTGCGGTCGATACCTTTGTTGATCTTTACGATCATCATGTCGGTAATCACAATTGCATTATCAACCAACATGCCAAGTGCGAGTATAAATGTACCCAGAGACACACGGTGCAAATCAATTGCAGTAATGTTCATGTAGATCAGCGTTAGTAGAATGGTCAGCAATAAGCTTGAACCAACGATCGTTGCACTCTTTAAGCCCATGAAAATAGACAGCACGACAAACACAATCGCGACACTTTCGAGTAGGTTACTAACAAAGTTATCTATGGATTTTTGAACCTCTTCTGGTTGGTTAGCAACGGTTGCGACTTCAACACCCAATGGCAGCGATGCTTGGAACTCGTTAACGATGCGGTTGATGTCATCGCCCAGAGATACCACATTCACGCCGGAGACCGGACTCATTGCGAGAGTTACTGCTGGGACACCGTTGTAGCGGTTTTCCGTCATCATCGGTTCTTGATAACCCATGGTCACTTCAGCAATATCACCAAGTCGTAACAGGCCCGTTCCTAACTCGCTCACGCCACCTTTGATCATCAGATTTTTAATATCAGCGAGCGAAGTGAATTGGCTCGACTGTTGAACACGAATACGCTCACTACCTGCAGAGAATTTACCCGCATCAAACGTAGTGTTCTGTGTGTTCAATTGGCTCCAAACCTGAGCCATCGACAAACCATATTGTGCCAAGCGTTCGTCTGGAATATCGATATGAACCACGCGAGGCTGAACGCCGTGCAATTCGACTTTTTTAATGCCGTCTACGGTTTTAATGCGACGTTGTAACTCTTCTGCGTAGCTACGAAGTTCTGATGGAGAAGCGTCTTTGCCGTACACAGAGAAAAGCATGCCGTACACTTCAGAGAACTCATCTTGTACGATGCTGATCTGTGCCGTGCTTGGTAGCAGCATTTTCATGTCTGACACTTTACGACGAAGTAAGTCCCACTCTTGTGGCAGTTCTTTTGAGTTCAGCGATTCTTTTAGGTCAACAAACACCATCGACATACCCGGACGAGAAAGCGAGCGTAGTCGGTTTAGGTTAGCCATTTCTTGGAGCTTGGTTTCAACTGTGTCCGTGACTTGTTGTTCTACTTCTTCGGCCGATGCACCTGGGTAGAGTGTTACCACGACGGCCGTTTTAATGGTGAAGCTTGGGTCTTCAAGTTTACCGAGGTCGAAGTAAGAGTAGAGTCCGGCAATCACGCTCAATGCGGTGAAGAACAAGGCGAAGGTTCGTTGTTTTATGGCAAAGTCAGCTAAGTTCATGGTACTCACCTACAAATCTTTAACTTGGATTGATGAAAAATGTTGGCCTTCTTGAACGTATTGCGCGCCGTTCACAACGACATAGTCACCATCGGTGAGTTCTGATTCGACACACGCTGTGTTTTCAGCGAGTGACGCAACATGTACGGAAACCGATATTGCTTGCGAGTCCTTGATGGTGAACACTTGTTCGTTGCCTGATTGGTTAACGATGGAAGAGTAAGGTAGGCAGAAATTGTTGTTTTTTTCACCCAGTTGAGTGGTGAGGGTGACGGCTTTACCAGGCAGTAAACGGAGTGTGTCGTTCTTTGCTAAGTCATCTAAGCGATAAGTGACTGAGTAAGTTTGTTTGATTGGGTGAGGGAGTGTTGAGATCTCTGTTGCTTGACCAGTGATAGAGCTTTTTGCGTTATACCAACTGATGGTTGCTTGTTGGTCGACTTCGAATTGATGAATTAAGTTTTCAGGTACATCAATGGTGACTTCAAGCTTTTCTGGCTTGTGAATGGTGAAAACCGAAATTCCCGGAAGTACTTGTTCGTATTGATCGAAATTTGAAGATGCAACCACGCCATCGAATGGCGCAAGTAGGCGAGTGTAGCGAACCGAGTCTTTGGCTCGACGAGTGTTTTGCTCAACCACTTTAACGGCGGCTTCGCTGCGTTCGTAACCGCTGATCGCACGGTCTAAATTGACGTTGGCAATCGCGTTATCAGCAATCGCTTGTCTTACTCGAGCTAATTCTGCTTTTGCTAATTTATGAGCCGATTTTGCTTCTAACGCACGAGCTTGTAGCTCCTCTAACGCAACTTGGTAATCGTGCGGATCTAGCTGAGCTATCGCTTGGCCTTTCTTAACGCTGTCGCCAGTTTTTACTAACAATTCTTGAATGGTACCGGGAACGCGAAAAGCCACGCCTGCTGTTTCAACCGATTGGAGCTTACCCGTAAAGGTTTTGCTGGCTTGTTGAGATTTCGATTCAAGTTGGATGACTTGAATTGGGCGCTCTTCCGTTGTTTTGATCGAAGCTGCTGACGGTTCCAGAGAAACAGATAGCTCCGTGACAACAGACTGATTGCAACCGATAAGAGGCAAAAGAGTGGCGGCGAGTAGAGAGTAGCGATAGATAGACATCATGAATTGCTCCGAAATATTGATGGGGCAATTCTATCGAGATGACGAGCAGAGATAATCAGTGCTAACGGTATAACACTGTCACATTATTTGAGACAATAATTAGAGTTTTGGTAATTCTTGTAATAAGAAATCAATCAATAACTGGCTGGCATGACTCAATGCTTTTCGCTGTGGATACAGCAACCACGCTTCTTCTTTTTCCAAAGTCTCCGTCGGGAACAGGTTGACCAGTGAGCCTTCTTTCAGTTCTTGTCGAACCATCAATTGGGGTAATAAGGCAATGCCTCGGTGACGGGTAGAGGCACCTTTCACAAAGCCAATACTGTCACTGACGATAGACGGTTCAACTTTCACAACTTGATTCGATATTTCCCACTCTTTATCTATATCACCACTTGGCCAGCGGAAACACACAAACGGAAATTTAGACAGTTCTTCAAGCTTTGTGGGTTTACCTGACTTAGCGAGGTATTCAGGGCTAGCAACAAAAATACGCTGTAAATCCATTACCTTACGAGCGACGACATTCGAATCACTTAGTCGTCCTCCATGCATAGCAAGATCTAACCCTTGACGATACATGTCGATAAATCCATTACTGATACTGCGAATATCAAGCTCAACCTCTGGGTAGAGATCTTGGAACTTAAATAGGGTGGCTTGAACAATATCACCGGTTTCAGGGAGCAAACCTATCTTCACGCGACCATGTGGTACTTCCAATAAGTTAGACGCCATGTGATTGGCCTTTTCAAGCGCGCTCAGTGCTTTCAACAACTCGTTGTAATAGAGTTCGCCCGACTTAGTCACCGATAAACTGCGTGTTGTACGAAAGAAAAGCTGCATGTTGAGTGCTTTCTCTAGATCGTTAATGCGTCTACTCACGTTCGCTCGAGGCACGTCCAGTGCGTTGGCGGCAGCGGTAAAGCTTCCGAGTTCAACAACAGTAGTGAATAGCTTGAGATCTTCGATTTTCATAGGAAATACGCTTTGAATACAGGGCTGGAATGTCTGTTCGGTATCGTATACCAAATAGTATATAAAATCGAAAAAAACCAATGAGTAATCAGCTACTCATTGGTTTTAATAGGACTTGAATCAAAAAGAGAGGGACTAGTACAAACTGATACTGACAGCTGTTAACAGTTCGTTGTTAGTAAAGTCTACTTTTTAACGCCCTCGGCCATAGACCATCACAACAATCGTTTTCGTGATAATGCTCAGGTCAGCAGCAATCCAAGATTTTACAGAACATAGACTCAGTGCGTAACTATGGTCAAAACCGACTTTGCGGCGAACATCATCAATGCAAGTGTCATAGCCTTGATTGACCTGAGCAAGCCCCGTAATACCAGGCATTACGCCGTAAGTACGGTCTGCAAAGTATGGGATTTCATTCTCAAGCTTGTTGTAAAAGGTTGGGCGTTCAGGGCGAGGACCAATCAACGACATTTCACCTTTAAGCACATTGAACAACTGGGGTAATTCATCAAGTCGTGTCTTTCTCAAAAAACGACCCACAGGTGTTATACGAGGGTCATTCTGTGTAGCCCAAACCGCACCAGATCGAGTTTCTGCATCTTGATACATACTACGAAACTTCATAATTTCAAAAATCTCCATTTTTTCTGGTGTCGATTTTCCGACGCGCAGTTGGCGATAGAAGATAGGACCGCGAGAAGTCAGTGCAATGGCCAGTGCGATAAAAGGGAATACCGGAGATAAGATGACTAACGCGAGTAAAGAGCTAACAAAATCAAAAGTTCGTTTTGCGCGAGAAACCTTGCTTTGGTATAGGTTTTGGTTTGATAGTTGGTCAATATTCATCATAGTCAGTCCTTAACGATTAGCTCTAGTCCAAGGGGAGTTTTCAAGTCCTAATAGGTAACGTACGCCACCAATGAAGTTGGCATAATGACCAACGATTAAATAGGAAATTAAAGAAACAGGTTTGTTGATGAGTCTGCTAGGCAAGATGCAACCAAGTACACCAATGCTGTAAACAAACACTTGTGCCCAAAGAAGTACTTCAAACAATAGATATTCGTTGAGTAATATTGAGCATATTAAGCACACCATCATTAGATATGGGGTTAACAGTCGTAACCCTTTTCCTGAAAAGAACGCAAAAGCGATGCCCTTAAATTTAGGGCTGAACAGGCCAAATAATCGTATGGCTTGTTGCATGTTGCCTGCAGAGATTCGCAGCCGCCTATTGAAGTCAGTCTTAAGATTTGACTCTTCCAGCTCCAGTGCAACCATCTGTGTTTCGTATTCTGCAATGTAGCCTTGTTTGACTATCTGCATTGGTAAAATGAAATCGTCGTTAATGGTATTAAGTGGTAGTGGAGTGAACAATGCCGTTCTGAACAGATAAAAAGCACCGTGCGAACCTAAACTTGAACCAAATGACGCTTCGCACTCTTTCACTGATGTTTGATACTGCCAGTATGCATCTTCACCTACATTACCTGTTGGACATAATTGATAAGTTGCGTTTACCACACCAACCGCGTCACTTTCAAAGTGAGCAGCAGCAATCAACAGTGCATCTAATGAAATCAGGGCAGACACGTCACTAAGTGCTGTAATATGGCTGGTAATATTAGTCACTTCTTCATTGAGTACGGCCACTTTACCTCTGTTTTGAACATGGTCGTGTATCTCAAAGTGAATGTCGCTACACATTGCTTCTTGGATGGTCATTTGGGCGATGTTTACTGTGTCGTCGGTACAGCCATCGCAAGCAATCACGACACGCAATTTCGTTCTTGGGTAATCTAACGCCGCTAAGTTACGAATCTTATCAGCAATCCATTGTTCTTCGTTAAACGCAGGAACAAGGAAAGTGACGGTTGGAAGTGTACAATCCTGTTGTTCATCTTTGTAACAACGATGGCTCTCTTCAATTTGACGCGCGGGGTGGCTTTTAGCGTACCAGCGCAGTAACAGTGGATAGGCGGCGTGATGGTAGACAATCAGCGCACCAGAAAATAAGCAAAGACCTGCAAGCAACCAGTCGATCATGCGCAAACTCCTTCTGAAATATCGTTGTATGAGGCAACCATTTTCACAATGTCGAAGTTGTCGAGTACGTAACGACGAGGTGACAAAAAGCGTTCATTTTGTTTTTCTAATAGCGCACTGGCTAATCCCGCAATGCTGCCGCTTTTAACTAGAGTTCCGCTGATTGGACATAAGGTTTCGTCAACCGCACCGACGTTCATCGCGACAGTTGGAACGTTACACGCTTGAGCTTCGAGTGTTGAAAGAGGAAGCCCCTCATGACGAGAAGGTAGACAGAATGTGTCTAAAGCGCCATAAAAGGTGGTCATGTCCTCGATGAGGCCAAGGAAGATGACGCGGTCACTGAGATTCAAGCGACTAGTGAGCTGTTCCAATTGCTTGCGTTTTGAACCATCGCCTGCCAATGCAACAACGGTGTTAGATGGAAGTAGAGCAAGTGCTTTAATCAGCTGATCTTGACCTTTCACGTGTTCCAAACGACCAGCACAACCTACGATGTGTTTGTCGGTCGGTAGTTTGAGCTTTGTTCTCGCGTCTGCTTTTGACATCGGTTTGAACTTGTTGCAATCAACGCCGTTCTTGATGGTAATGATGTTCTCGTATGAGAAAGCGGAACGAAGTTGTTTGTAAACACGAGTTGCGTCAGCGACCAATGTTGGTTGAGCGGCTTTAAGCGCTAATGCCTGTAAGCGTCGGCGCTTGTCATCTTGAAGGTGCCAAGCGTCATGCTCAGTATGAATTCGCGTTGGAACACCTGATACACGAGCAGCGTAACCCGCATAGAGTAGAGGGCCGATGTGATGTGTGTGAACAACATCAGGGTGAATTCCTCTAAATGCTTTGATGAGTTTTATGATTATGTTGAATTGAACACCGGGCTCCTTGTCTAAAAACACGATTTGGTTGTGGTAAGGCTTAAGCTTCGGCCAGCTTGCGATGGATTCTTCTTTGGTGCCTTCAAGACTGACTATCAACACTTGATCAGCTGGCTTAGCAAGGCGCAGAAGATCCAGAGTTAGCGTCTCCAAACCGCCAGGAGCAAGGTGCTGAACAACATGTATTATCTTTTTGCCATTCTTTGTGATTTGCTTTCCCATAATATTGCTCCCTTCAGTAACGCTCTAATGTTGCAACCTAGCTTTCTGTTTCGTTCTGTTGTTACCATTGCACGTGCCGTGCCAGTTAATTACTTAATAATTTTCAACTAGTTACTGATAATTAGAGTTGAGAGTAAGGCAATTCTCAAAATAGGAATCAAAACAGAATCTGTGGTTGAAAGAATGATAAGAAAATCGGAGAGTTAATGGTCAAAGTGAAACTGGCTATTAGAACAAACACAATTAAAAACACCAGCGCGAGGCTGGCGTTTTCATTTGTGTTTAGTTATTTCTGGTGATGGCGAGAGTGCTTTGTGGCTAACTACTCATTCTAGGAATAACAGTAATAACGGGCACCCCTAAGATATCTTCAATTTCATCTTTTCGTTTGATTGATGAATCAAAGAGTTCGAACAATATCGCCAACCCTGTTCCTAAGCCAATGCCGGCAACTAGACCCGCTAGAATGAAGATGAATGCCGGCATGTTAGACTTGATGCTGGGTGTAAAGGGTAAATCGATAATCTTCACACGTTTGTTTTGTTCAAAAACACCTAATGAACCGGTTAATTGCGCCATCTCGTAACGTTCGGTGAGCTCATCGTAAAGCTGACGTTTAATATTCACATCACGTTGCAAGCGATACATCTCTTTTGCGTTCTCACCAAAGTTATTCGCTTTGTTTTCCAATTCAAAAATCATTGTACGAAGGCTTTTGGTTTCTTCGGTTAAAGACTCATAACGAGCTCGAACCAATTGCAAGCTATGGAGCTGTGTCACTAACAAAGGTTGAATGTCGGAAAGCTTGTTTAATGTCGTGCTACTCGCGTTGTCCCACAATTGATCGCTGTTCATACCAGGTTGTTTTTGTTCCAACAGCGCTTTTCGTTCATTCTCAAGTCTTTCTAGTTCACGAACTTTGGCTTGCACTGCACTGTGCTGGTTTGTGTATTTTGCTTGTAGCAGGGTAAGCGCACTACGAATATCGATGATCTGATCTTCTAAACGTCCGATAACTGGGTTCGTTTTTGAGAGCTGTTGGTCAATTGAACCCAAGCTTTTTTCTACACCTGATAGCTCTGCTTCTTTCTCTGCAAGCGTTTGTTTTAACGACGCTAATCGGTTTAAACTTTGGCTCTGAACTTCAGGTGTCGAATGCACATTTTCATTCACGTACAGCGCAAGTGCTTCTTCCGCTTTTCTAAGCTCGGCACTTCGTTCATCGATGTGGATTTTAAGGAAACTACTGGAGTCTTGAATCGAAGAACGTTCTGGCGCCAATAACTGCTCGATAAAGTGTTCACTGACAAAACGAAGTGTGTCTTCTATGCCTATAGGCGTATCCGAGCTTAGGCTTATCTTTAGAAAGTCTTTCCCTAATTGTGTGACTGACAAACGTTGAGAAAGATCGGTGATGATCTCTTCTTTTTCCAATTCAGGCATGTCTGGCGTAGTTAGTTCCAACTCTTCAGCCACAGAGTAGAGTACATGTCGACTGTGAAGCAGCGTTCTTAATGCATTGAGTCGGTCTTTCAGCATGGTCGAAACGGCGATGTCTTCCAAGAATGGGTTCATTTTAGCGGTTTCTTGAATCAACATACTGGTATGCGCATCGTATTTTGCCGGAACCAGTTTGCTCACCCCAAAGCCAACAAACGGCAAAATCAGGATTGGCAGCACGATAACATAGCGTTGGCGCCACATCGCATTGAGGATAGTTAATAACCGTAATTTAAGATTATTCATAATAGCTCCAACATCCAATGTACGAAGTTACCACGGTTCTGCCAGCTGTCTTGTTCGACGACAGAGATAGGTGAATTGTTAAGCTGACGTGCATGGTCAAGCGCCCAAATCATTTGGTTCGCACTTCCGACAGTTGTTACGTGCTCTTGATATGGAACCAAAGCAGGGAACGGTGTTGTAATAATTGGCGTGCCAGCCGCAAGGTATTCCATTAGTTTAAGTGGGCTGCAAGCTCGGATCTGCTCGTTATCAACAAACGGTAATAGGCTCACATCCCAGTGCTGAGAATAACTTGGCAATGTGTGATGTGGACGAGGCCCAAGGTAATGTACGTTATCCAATTTAGGTAGCATGAGCGTATCGAGCTCATTCGGACCAATGAAAACAAAATCCCATTCCGGCATCGTATTCGCAACATGACCAATCATTTCATAATCAAGCCACTTAGATAGGCTGCCATAAAAACCCGCAATTGGACGATGGTTACTTGGCAAATCTTGTGCTCTTGGTACTGGTGTAGAAAATAGACCGACATCGACACCATGTGGTAAGAATTGAGCTTTTTCACTAGGGAACTTGCCCATCAGCTTTTCACTTGCAGCGAAGATCAGATCTGATTTTTCAATTAATTCCAATTCGTGCTGTGCGACAATTTTGTGGTCAACGCCCGCGAGTGCGCTAAAGTCATCCCCGCAGTAATAAACAACCGCTGACTCACCAAGATGGCCACATAGGTCGACAGCCGTCGGAATTGAAGTCCATAGAATAGGTCTATGAAGTTTTAATTCAGCAATAATTGGCTTCAATTGACGTAACATCATTTGCTGAGCCAGTTTTCTCGATAATTTAGAAGCAGGCGCAGGAATGGTCTTTAAGTTAACGATTGTAATGTTGTCGTGTCCGTCAGAGTCGAGCATGTTTTGAGTCACGGCTTTGGTTTTGCCGAACAACTTGTTGAACGCTCGTGTTGCATCTTTAGCGGACAGTTTCGGTTGTCTTAAACCAATAGAGTTGACCCACAAGACTTTGTGTTGTTTAGCCAAGTGGCGAACTAAGTGTTGAGTCGATGAAGGTAGGCCGCCGAAGTCTTCACCAAATACGACTAAATCACGCATGGTCACCTCCATGAGTCTCTAACGAGTCGAATACATCGGATTCTGTCTCAACATGTTGTTCGTTTGGAATCTGCCCGACCACACGCGCAGGGTTACCCGCAGCTATAGATAAAGGGGGGATAGACTTAGTGACAACACTGCCTGCCGCAATCACAGTACCTTCACCAATGGTGACCCCGCCTTTTACCGTAACATTCGTGCCTAGCCATACATCTTTCTCTAAAATGATACTTCCAATCTGTTCTTGATCATCGCCTTCGCCTGCCGCTCTGCGTTTAGCGTTGAGTGGGTGCCCAGAGTAACCAAACAGAAATGCACCGCCTGCAATGCGTACATTGTCGGAAAGAACGACTTTGTGGCCGACGGCGATAGTGGATTGCCAACCGACGTCAACGTTGTTACCAATGCTTAGCAAGGGTTGAGAACCGTCAGGCGTTGGTTGAGTACAACCCGAGAACGTAGTTTGCCCAGAGATTCGGCAATCATTACCAAGTTTAATCATGAGTGGGCCACTAACGAATGGCAGGCCACCATAAAGGTAAAGACGTTTACCACATTGATTAACTCGGCCTTTGAAGGCTGGAGTCCAATAAACAAAGCGTGCTAATCCAGAGATGAAGTTGCTTACCAGTTTATGAGCATGGTAAAGGCACTTGTTGAAAATCTGAGGGCTTGGGAATTCCATTGTTCTGATATTTTTCAAAATGAAAAATACATTTCTAATGTGAGAATTAGGATGAAACTTAAGCCAATGTTTGAATTGATGCGCTGATACTGACGTCATAATGAGAATCTCCATTTTTATCTTTAATGGATATCTTTCATTTTATATGCCACATCTTGATTGTTAATAATTTCAATGAGTTATCGTTTTTCTGTTTGTGGGTTCTCATTCTGACATTCAGTTTGGGATACGTGAGATACGCAAACAGTGAGTGCTGCCAAGATATAAATTGGCCAGTTAAAACCTTGAGTCAGAAAGGTGCCCGATACGATAGTGCCAATTAAGCCCGCATAGACGGCGTAGGCCGCAGAGTGGAGCGCTGGCGTGACCTTGTCAGAGCATTGGTTAATACGGGCTAACGTTTGGCGAGTGGTGATGAGCAATGAAGCAATCACGATGATGAAAACAATGAATCCGAGAAAACCAGTTTCGGCCAAAACACCAAACCAAGTACTATGTACTGCATGGTTTAACCCATCCCAGTGAGAGCTGTAGAAAAAGTAGTTGGAAAAGAAGTTATTTAACCCAATACCAGTCAGTGGGTTATCAAGCGCCATTTTAAAAGCCGCTTCCCAAGCGTATAAACGTCCCATTGCCGATTCATCGATACCGGCTTCTGCTGCACCACCAGAGGCTCTGTCTGAAATGCCAGCGGTAAAGTAAAGTACGACGGCGCCTATTGCACCAAGTGATAGCAATAGCACTTTGGAACGAATCACTTTTAAAGCGAATATGCCCACGACGGCAACACAACCTAATAACCCGCCACGGCTTTGTGTGGCTATGACAGCGTAAACCAGAATACAGCCAGCGATAACACAAAGTAGTCGTTTGAAAGTCGCTATGCCTTTGGTGCTCGCTTGGCTTATCGCAAACGCGAGAGGAAACATCAGTACAAGCGCTAAGTCGTTAGGGTCTCCAAGCATCGAGCCAAAATCCCGACCGATGGTTACTCGGGTTCCTTCGACTAATCCAATACCGTTAATTGAGTTATAAATCGCGATAACGCCGACCAATGTCCCTGCGGCGACGATGATCATTGATGTCTTCGCAAGTTTGTCTGCGCTATTTACTAGCCAAACAATGGCTAATGTCATGACCATGATTTTCCAATAGATGCCTTTAAACTCAGCAAGCGCGACGCCTCTGTTGGACGCAAACACCAATCCGATGGTCACTAACACCCAGAACACCATTAACCAAGACAAAGACCGATGCCAATAAGGCTTCAGCTCTTTGCTTATAAGGCCGTGCCAAAGTAATGCAGATAAAGCGCCTAGCGACAGAAGCAACGGGATTTTGAACGCAAAAAGCTGAGGGATAGCCTCGTGAATACGAAAGAAAGAGAACACAACGAACATAATCACCAACCAAAACGTTTTGTTGATGATAAATAGTGCTGCAAGTGGAACAAATGCTAAACAAACGGCCACCAATGGGTGAGGCACAATAACCCATACCACTCCCACAATTAGGCAGAGCGCTAAAATACCAATAGTAGAGGGGGCTTTTCTGGCCGCAGCGATCATCAATGCTCCTTATTCGTATTTTCATACTTAATCTCACACGTAGAGTGCCAAATTTCTTGATTGCTTTTTAGCTAAATGACGTTAGCGAAAACAGTGTTAGGACTAACTTTGCAAATGTGATGCCATTGGTTTGATATGGCTAATATACTGTTATTTAACACTTTATTATAAAGGCTAATTATCTATTTCAAATTGAGAATCAGAATGAACGAAGAAGGGTGACATAACGACATACAGTATTATCAGTGTTTCTGTAAGTGCTCAAATCGTTAAGTGACCTGAGGCGCTGGGTGGTTTAAAGGTGGTAGCAATTCAATAACTGCGGGATAACGGCTTGCGGCGAATAGTCATCGATGACGCTTTGTCTAGCTTTGGCACTCATGATTTCTTTGTCAGTGGAAGACAGATTTAACCATGCATTGAGGTTCGTGGTTAGTTCTGATTCTGAATGCGAAATGTAGCCATTACTGCCATGGTCAATCAATTGCGGTAGGTTGCCCACGGCCGTTGCAATTACCGGTATACCGCGAACCATTGCTTCAAGAGCAGCCATGGGTAGACCTTCGTATCGGGAGGGAATGATCAATACATCAATTCGCGGCCATACTGAAGCCATATCATTTTGATGACCATGAAATTGGCAGTTTACAGGGCTATTTTGTGCGAGCTGTGAACGTTCAGGTCCATCACCAAATAAATTGAACTGATGCTGTTCAAAGTTTTTCGCTAAAGTTATAAAGCGATCGGCGGCTTTTTCGTGGCTTAAGCGCCCGACGAAACCAAATCGATAGTGACCTAGTTGGTTGTTTTGTTCTTTTTGAGTATCGATTAAAGCCGGTGCTTGAGAATCGACAGGAATACTCACAAAGTTATTGAGTAATGTAGAGCGAGTCGGGAGTTTACGACTTATTTTACTACTAACCACTAATGAATGGTTTGATATCCAACTCGTGTAGCGATCGAGAAGATCATAAACCCAAACACGACCTGTTGGCGTTTCACCTGCATGGTAGGTGGAGATTTGGCGGAGTGGTATTCGCCTACTTAACAATTTAGTGGATTTGCTCACTATACTAGCTTTGTAACCATGAGCATGAATCAGTTGTGGCTGATATTGTTCAACCGCTGACCGCAGCTGAGCTATCGGATTACCTTGGACTTTTGATAGGTCTTGGAGATAAGAGTAAGGCAGGGCGCTTTCATTTAATCGCCCGATAATCGAGGGTTCTGGCATGTATTGCGTTAACAAAACAACACGTACTTTGTTGCCGTGATTAAGCAGGCCTTTTGCTAGCTCCAAAACGTGTGTTTCTATTCCTCCGAAAGTTTGGCTATCAATGAACAACCAAATTTCTCCCAGTACAGGAATGAGAGCCTCTTTGATAAGAGGCTCGTTTACGTTATTCGGGGGGATATTAGGCTTGGTTGTACTCATCTTCAGATTCCCAAGCCTGCTTCTTACGATAAACGGTAGAAGGGCTTAACTCTAAAAGCACAGCAGCGTTTAACACGTTTCCATCGCAATGATTGATCGCATGTTGAATTGCTTCACGCTCAATCTGCCACATTGGGCGTATAGCGCCTTCGACCGTTGTGAAAGCAGGAGTCATTGACTCGATTTGTGCTTGCGGTGTTGGCGCTTGCTCAAGCTCTTCTGGCGTGATCGGCGGTAACTTAGCTTCTGTTACAGGAGTCGGAGCTGCCACAGCAACGGGCGCCACATTTCGTATTGGCGTAATAGACTTTGGTTTCGTGGTATCCGCTTTATTAATTGGAGGAGGAAGCATGTCTTTAGTCACGCTGCTTTCATTGTTCAACACCACGATGTTGCGGATGATGTTTTGCAGCTGACGCACGTTGCCTGGCCATACATAACGTTTAAGTAGATTCTGCGTTTCTTTGTCTATTGATTTGAATTTCTTCTTGTCTTGTTTTGCGTACAGCTTCAAGAAGTGATTACAAAGAGTGACGATGTCACTACCACGTTCTCTTAACGGTGGCATCTCGATAGGCACGACGTGAACCCGATAATAAAGGTCTTCACGGAATCGGCCTTCCTCAACTTCAACTAACGGATCGCGGTTAGTTGCGCAGATGATTCGAACATCGACTTTAATTTCTCTATTGCCGCCGAGTGGGGTGAAAGTGCCTGTTTGCAAGAATCTTAGAAGCTTTTTCTGCATCTCCAGTTCCATTTCACAAAGCTCATCGAGAAATAAGGTACCACCATGAGCTTGCATTGCTGAACCTTTGCGGTCAGTTGTAGCTCCTGTAAAAGCTCCTTTAACATGGCCGAAGATTTCACTTTCCATTAGATCTCGAGGGATAGCACCACAGTTAATAGCAACGAATGGTTTATCGCTACGTTGACTTTCTTGGTGAATCGCTTCTGCACACACTTCTTTACCCGTACCACTTTCGCCGTTAATAAACACGCTAGCAGTAGTAGGCGCAACTGAATCAATGATCTTGTAAACCGCCTGCATGGGTAGGCAAGAGCCGATGAAATTATGAAAGCGATCACGATCGAACTTGCTTTGCATGTTATCGACTAGGTTTTCGAGTTTCGCTCGTTTTAGGTGTAAGCGAACAGAGGTTTTAAGTCGATCGGCTTGAATGGGTTTTTCTAAAAAGTCTTCTGCACCGCGCTGAATAAGGTCTACCGCAATGTTTACTGAGCCATGGGCTGTCGCGATAATAACGGCGGTTGGTATTTCATTTGCGCTAATCCAATCTAATACTTCTTCCCCTGGCATATCCGGTAACTTCAGATCGAGAATAACAAGCTGTGGGGAGTGCCTTTCTATGAAAGTCTTAGCTTCCGCGCCGGTTTCGACGTGGAAAATATCGTAGGGCTCGTCCTTTACGTACTGCTTGTAGAGTACAGCGAGCGAGGTGGAGTCTTCAACTAACAATACTTTAGGGCGCATTGTATATTCCTTTTGAAACTTTATCCTAACCAATCGTTAACATGGTGATATGTAACCATCAATACGAGTCTTGTGTATTTGTTATCTACCGCATGCAATTTTTCCGACAGTTCTACTTATTGTTTCAACTGCATCAAACTCGAAGTTTGATTATTGATATTGCCTATGTTGAGTGTTTTTGTGTCGTATATGGCGTTATCTAAAACCGGCTTCTTTTCTTGCGATAAGTGCATCGATTGAAAGAACTATTAAGTCTAAAAGTTGATCGACCTGGCTAAATGCTAATTTGTGTTCCTGTTCTATGCATTGCTTTTCAATCTTTCTAGACAACTTTGAAAGCGGTCGATTTCCTAATGCCATGGCAGTGCTACCAAAGGTATGAACTTGAAACTCAAGAGCCTCTGAATCGTTTGCTGTCGAGGCCTGTTTAATAGCTGCAATACGAGTTTTTGATTCCTGAATATAATGGTCAATCAAAATTGGAATCACATCTGCACTGGTGTCTTTGATCATCTGCTGCAGAATACTTTCGTCTACAAGTTCAGCTTCTTGAATGGTGCTGACGTTGTCGACCTGTGTGCTCAAATTCATGGGTGTCTTTGTGGCTAAGGCTGAGTTCTGCACATCAATTCCTTTTATTTTGAGAAACGCATTATCTTAATTGGATGCCAAATTGCACCGTCATTATTAAGTTTTAGACATTTTTCAGAATAATTTCAACCGCTTGCTCTATAAATATAGGAATTATTTAGAAGTGGTATATCGTAGAGTTGAGTTTACTCTCACGATTAAGATTTTTATTTTAATGAATTAAATATAGCTAGTTTGGTTTGTGGTGTGTTTTGATGCATTTGATGGGCTGTGAAAATAAAAGGCCGCTGCGATTAATTGATCGCAACGACCTTGGTTTCTATCTGTATGAAAGGCCGTTTACGACAAAGCTAAATGACAACACGACAAGTGGCACTCAGTTAAGAGGCTTTATCAATTTTTAACTTTGGGGCAGGCTCTACTTCTTCCTCGCTATTTTCGGTGAAGATCTCAGCAACAGCGCTTCGTTCTAGTTCGCCTTTCAGGTTGCCTTCTTCGTCGACAACAGGAAGAGAGTAATCACAAGACATGGTATCAGGCAGAACCTCTTCAATAACGGCATCTGGCAATACCGCTGGTACTTCTTCGTAGATCTCTTCACTGAAGTCATGCACAGAAGAATCTTCAACCGCATCTTGAAGACTTTCTTGGGTCACTAAGCCCTGATAGCCGTCATCGGTCACGTGATAAGCGTAATCGTTTTTCAGCATCTTCATCTGAGCCAGAGCACCTTCAATGGTTTCCGAAGTAATGCGGTATAGAGGAGGTTGCATTACCGTTTCAACGGTAAGCGCGCGTGCTCGGTTTACGTCTTTTACGAACGCTTCTACATAATCATCTGCAGGGTTCAACAGAATTTTATGAGGCGTACCTTGTTGGACTAATTCACCATCTTTCAAAATCGCGATTCTGTCTCCTAAACGAAGTGCTTCGTCGAGATCGTGGGTAATGAAGATAATGGTTTTATGAAGCTTTTCTTGTAGCTCAATCAGCTGATCTTGCATTTCGCTTCGAATTAAAGGGTCCAGCGCCGAGAAAGCTTCATCCATAAGTAGAATTTCAGCGTTGGTACATAAAGCTCGTGATAAACCGACACGTTGTTGCTGACCACCAGAGAGTTGAGCGGGGTATTGATTACCGTAACCTTTCAAGCCAACGGTTTCTAGCCACTCATTAGCCTTCGCTAAACGGTCTTCTTTCTTTATGCCTTGAACTTCGAGTCCGTATGCAACGTTTTCAACCACAGTACGGTGAGGCATTAAACCAAAGCGTTGGAAAACCATCGACATCTTGTGACGACGAAACTCTTCAAGCTCTTTGGTATTGAGGCTCATTACATCAATGCCTTCAACCGTGATCTTACCTTGAGTCGGGTCAATTAGACGGTTGAAGTGGCGAATTAGAGTTGATTTACCAGAGCCTGAAAGGCCCATGATAACGAAGATCTCACCGCGGTTGATCTTTAGGTTGATCTCTTTCAACCCGACGGTATGCCCAGTATCTGCCAATATATCGTCTTTGTGTTCACCGTTTGTCACACGGTTCATCACAGACATCGGCTTTGGTCCAAACACTTTGTAAAGACCACTAATTTCAATCAATGGTTTAGTCATGTTTTAACCCTCCTAGATGCGCATTAGTTCTACGCGCATAAGCCTGTGAAGCTCGGTCAAATAGAATCGCGAGGGCAACGATGGCAAAGCCGTTCATCAAGCCTAATGTGAAGTATTGATTGGTGATCGATTTAAGTACCGGTTGTCCTAAGCCTTTAACACCGATCATCGATGCGATAACCACCATAGATAGCGCCATCATGATAGTTTGGTTGATACCCGCCATAATGGTTGGCATCGCTAAAGGCAATTGAACACCCCACAAACGTTGTTTCTTGCTCGCACCAAACGCGGTTGCGGCTTCTAAGACTTCTTTGTCGACCAAACGAATACCTAAGTTGGTTAGACGAATCACCGGTGGAATTGCATAGATAACTACGGCGATCAGGCCAGGGATCTTACCGATGCCAAGCAGCATAACCACTGGAATAAGATATACGAACGCAGGCATGGTCTGCATGATATCGAGGAGTGGCGTCACAATTGACTGCACACGATTAGAACGTGCCATCGCAATACCAATAGGGATTCCGAGGAATATTGAGACTAAGGTACACACGGTAATGATACTGAGTGTCCGCATGGTATCTTCCCACATTCCAAAGTAACCAATGAGAAGCAATGAAACCACACAACCTAATGCCAGTTTCCAAGAGCGACTCGCGGCATATACCAAGCTGGTGCAGACACCAAGAACGATAATCCACGGGGTGGAAATGAGAAGTTTTTCGAACCAAACAAGGAAAGAAAGAAGAGGGTCAAATAATGATTCAATCATTTCGCCGTATTCACGGGAAAATTCACGGTAAGCGCCATCTAGCGCCTTTTTAATTGCTCGCAAATCAGAGCGTTCCATTTCAGGAAAGCTTGATAACCAATTGCTGTCAGCCATTTTATATCCTTATAGTTCGGTGTCTTTAAGTTCGTCTTAAGTCGCTGTTGAATAACGAGAATAACGAGCGAGATAGACGATTTCAGTCGCGATAACGCTTAACATCATCGTGACTGAAACTTAGGACTCCGAATATTGAATAACATCAAGTATAGCGACGTTATTTATTCCTATTATTTTCATCTATTTAGCAAGAGCGATTACAGCTCAGCTTCTACTTTTTTCGCGACTTTTTGGGATACCCATGGGTGCCATATCTCTGGGAATTCACTCAAGAAATGGATACTCGCTTCTTCACCATCTGCTTGGTTGTCTTCCATCCAAGCAAGAAGTGAGTTCATTTTGTCGTTAGTGAAACCACGTTTAGTGAAGTAGTCATAAGCCTCTGGAGCTCTTGATGCGAAGTCTTCAGTAGTGACAGTGTGAACAGGTGAAGGCGGGTACATGGTTGCTTTAGGGGAATCACAGTCTTCTTTAGTGGTACAGTTCAAAAATTCCTGTTCATTGACGCCACTACCAAAGTCAACTTTGACCATATCGTATTTACCTAACACCGCGGTTGGTGCCCAGTAATAACCAAACCAAGCTTCTTCACGTTCATAAGCTTTAGCGATAGATCCAGATAAGCCGGCACTCGAGCCTGGATCCACAATGGTGAAACCACTCTCTTCTAGGTCAAGAGCTTCAAACAAGTTACCGGCACTGATTTGACAGTTCCAACCTGCTGGGCAGCTATAAAATGCAGATGTATCTGGGTCTTCTGGATGTTTAAACAAGCTAGCGTTTTTGCGGACGCCCTCAATGGTTGCCATCTCTGGATATTGCTTAACCAAATAAGCAGGAACCCAAAAACCTTCCTCACCACCGTCCACAAGGGCTTTACCTGCGTAACGAAGACGCTTCTCTTGAACACCCTTATCGAGCGCGTCTTTGAGGCTGTTACTCCATAGTTCTGGAGCAACATCCGGTTGACCTTTTTCAATCATCGACGTGCCTGTTGGCATTGTGTCACCAGGGATGAGTTCGGCATCACAACCATAACCGTGTTCTAGGATGAATTGGTCAATGTTGGCGATTAAAGTTGCAGAGTTCCAGTTCATATCTGCGATTGTTACGCTGCCACATTCACCAGCGTTAGCATGACCACTGGCTGCTGCAACTAACAAAAATACGGAGCTTAACTTGTATTTCATATTGAGTTTCCTTTCTCTTTAATAATACAACCAAGCTAATCAAGTTCTGTTGACTAACTAAATTGCTCGATGGTGATCCTTTCCGTGTATTTGAACCATTTGAGCAGAAGGAGAGATGGAGGGAATATGAATAGATAAACCAACAAAGCATAAAGTGTGATTTGCTTGATTTATCCACTGTGTTTCACAGCCATCGGATAACTTTGTCAAACTATTACAAATTCGTCAAAAACCACCTCTATATATAATCTTAGGGAATATTCTCGTGAATTCCACCTTTGACTCAATCTACAATGTGCTTTATTAGACTGAGTCACATAACGTAATTATTTTGTGTGCTACTTGTTTTGAAAAGTCACTAAACCCTACAATTTGCATGTAAAATGCATTGAATAGTAATGTACGTCATTGACCGAACCTTGCCAGATTAATGAAAGAGGCTCTAGTCAGGTATGTGGTTGGAGTAAACAGAGGAGTGAAAGAAGATATTAGGGGAGTGAGAAATAAGCCGCAGCGCACAGCCTAATTAAAACCTCGTTCTCTTCGTTTCTCGATAGCAGTCATAGATTCTTTGGCAATCGCTACTAGCTCATCGACTTTAGAAAACGCCAACTCAGATTGTTGCTCATAACACAGTTTTTCGACTTTCCTCGCTAACACAGATAAGCGACGGTTCCCAAGTGCGAGCGAGGAGCTGCCCAAGGTGTGAGTTTCAAACTCTAGGTTCGACAGGTCTTGTTCCACAACAGCTTTTTGAATCAGTTTTATGCGGCTTTCAGACTCTACAATATAGTGTTCGATCAACATTGGCATCACTTCGGCACAGGTATCTTCAACCATTTGTTCAAGAATTTGCTCATCAACCAGATCAGATTCTTGAATTTCCGTTAGCGGCTGATTGGCTATTTGGTTTTTGTGGTCATCCAGAGCCTCAGAACCCTCTGTTGCATATGGTTCGTCAGAAGTACCGCTTGCCTGAATATCTGAAGTTGTAGGCTCGCTATTTTGAGATACCTTCACTGTATCAGGTTTGCACTCAATAGCATGTTCCTGTTTGGTAACAAGGTGGAGGTGCAACATGTCAGCGATATGTGACATTCTCATTGGTTTTGCAAGGTAGTCATCCATGCCTTGATTTAAAAACTGCTCTCTATCTCCGGAGAGTGCATGTGCAGTCAGCGCGACGATCGGCACTGACGCCTTTTGATTGTTGGGTAAGTTTCTGATTTCGGAACATGCTTGTAGGCCATCTTTTTCTGGCATAGAAATATCCATAAAGATGAAGTCATAATCATTATTTTTTACCATATCGACAGCTTGGTTCCCATCGTTCGCGATATCAATGATCATCCCTGCGTTTTTAAACATATTAATGATAACGAGTTGATTTGCTTTGTTATCTTCAGCTACTAGGATACGGCTGGCTAAAATTTTAGGGTTTAACGTCACCGACGAAGAACTAGAACGACGTTTTTCAGCTGAGTTTGATGCTTTTTCCAAAATTACCGAAAAGGTAAAGGTACTACCGACACCTTCCTCGCTACTTGCATATATGTTGCCATCCATCAGTTTCGCTAGGTGTTTACAAATGGCAAGGCCCAGACCAGAACCGTCACGACGTCTTGAATATCCTTGGTCCACCATGGTGAACTCTTCAAATAAATAGCTCATTGCGTTGGATTCAATACCGATCCCAGAGTCGGCGACTTGGCATGTAATCTCTACCTTATTATCTGCGGTTTCATTAGTCTCAACGTTGACGGTAACACTACCTTCGGAAGTAAACTTGATCGCATTACCTATCAAATTCAATAAGATTTGTCGAAAGCGGTGAACGTCGCCGACCACCATTACGGGTAGGTCAGGCTGATAAGGTGTAACAAGCTGGATATTTTTCGCGTTGGCACTCGGCTCAAAGCTATCAATGGTGCTGTGGATACACTCTTGGAGAGAAAAGGTTGTTTGTTCAAGAGTGAGCGTATGGGCTTCCATACGAGAGAAGTCCAATATGTCATTAATGATAGATAAAAGTAGTTCTCCCGATGTTGAAGCTGTATTAACTAAGTGGCTTTGATCTTTTGTTAACTTGGTCTCTTTTAATAAAGATAAAATACCAAGAACACCGTTCATAGGGGTTCGAATCTCATGAGACATAGAGGCCAAAAATCGACTTTTAGATTCAGAAGCTTGCTCAGCTTGTTCTCTGGCTTGTTTGATATCCGTGTAGTTTTTAGACAAAGAGGTAGACATATCATTAAATGCGTTAATTACGTCACCAAGTTCATCGTCACTTTTTATGTTCAATTGAAAACCTGGCCCGTGCGTTCTCACTTTTTTTACAGCAAACGAAAGCTGATACAAATGTTTCGTTAGGTAAGTACCTAAAATAAAGGAGCAGATGGCAACAAGAATGACCTCTATTAAGGCGATTGAACTGATGGTTTTCTTAGCGTCTGTCAGCATCGAATTTATCGAAGAAGTTGTAAACCCAATTGAAATTGAACCGTACTTTAGTCCATCACTTTCAAATGGGTAGTACGTATCGAATATGCCATCATTGACGTTGGATAAGCTCGTGTCGACCTGAATTTCTTTACTGAAATAGTCTGGATCCCCGGCGCTACTCAGCAATATTTCATTACGCTCCACTTTGACATAGACGATATCTTCAATCGTCATTATCTCCTTTACAATATCGTCTAATGTTGCGATATCAGTGGATAACACTGCGTCTTTGGTTGCGCGGGCAAACAGTTGAGAAGTTGCCTGCGCACGTTTGATAAGTTGCTGTTCATTCGAACCCGACAGAAATGACATTGCACTTATGACAAGAGCCATAAGCATCACTATCTCTATCGAAGCTATCCCAATGATTGTTTTTGTTCTAAAAGTCATCAGCGTATCCTTACCGTGGTGCTTTCCCCAAACTTACCGCAACTATTGATCCTTGTTTACGGTCATAGGCATGGTGTCTTTCTGTTTAATGTTTAATGCACGAACATCATCCCAGTCGACATTAACTGCTATTTCAAAAGCTTTAATTCTTAGTGGCGAAAGTAACGCTTTTCCTTCTTCGTTCTGGGCTAATTGAACAAAAGAGGCTTGAACTTTTTGTACTACCTCTGAGTCGACTCTCGGGTGGTTAGCGATAGCATGAGGTGTAAAACCTTTGGAGGTATAGATAGGAGTTAGCTGGTCTCTAACTTCCGGGGCTAATGCGTTGAAGGTTCGGATGATACCGCCTCCAGATGGATAAAAACCCTTGGCCACAGAAAGGTATACTGAATCATGTGAAGAGACATAGTTAGGTTCAAAATGAACGTTTCTTTGTTTCAGGCCAGATTGAGTCAGTAACGTTGCCGCAAATGCTGCAGGTGCGGGGAAGGCAAGGGTGGTGTTGTCTAACTGTTCCAAGCTTGTGATACCACTATCTTTACGCACTACCATGATACCTTTTAGGCGTTTGTCTTTGGCTTTGGCCATCGCACTATAGCCAACGCTGTTATTGAAAGTAACAAAGTGGAAAGGATTCATATACGCAAAATCGTAGTCACCATTAGCAAGACGTTGCTCAAACATAGGGATATCTTTAGCGGTTTCAAAGATGATTGTGTGACCCGTTTCTTTACTTATTCTCGCGAGTATTGGGGTCCATTGCTGCGCGAGTCTACTTGCAGATTGCTGAGGAACAATACCAAATGTGAAGGTCTCTGCATAAGTTAATGTCGGTAACAAAGCCAATGTTAGTAACGCTAGATTTTTCATAGATTCCCTTCCTTATCTTAGAGACATCGTAATTTTGTAGTGACACTTATAGAGGTAAATTGAGAAACTCATTTCTAGATATCGAATTTTTAATCTTCTCTCGTAGTGAACGAGGAAGGAGCTTCAGTTTATTTACTTGTCGTATCAATTCATTAGCGAAACTGGGGGAGTGTTTCATATTCATCACACATCCAAGAAGCAAGATATTTTGTGCATCAAGTAGCTTTTTTGCTTGAATTAAGTTGTGCGTTGAAGTTTCTCCGTACGCGACAACAAGTAATGTGCAATCACAAGCACTTGCTACAGATTGGGCGGGTATATTGCCTTTATTAATATTCAGCAGAGGCGAAGTGTCGACAACCACTCTTTCGTATGTTTCTAACCATTGGCTTACCACTTTACTCAGCGTTTCTGGGTCTTTGTAAGCCAGTTGAGTTGAAGTAACTTGAGGGGCTGGAACCCCCATAAAAAGGCGTTGAGAGTCAACATGTTCAATGAGTCTTCCTTGTTGCTTTTCTTCCAACATATGTAAGTCTTTGAATGCCGGATTAAATAAATTGAGATCCACATACAGGGTAGAATGACCCGCTAACATAAAGCGTTCCGCTAAGGCCGTAGCAATAGATGTTACGCCGTCACCTGAATGACAAGCGGTGACACAAATAGAGCGTTGTCCATTCAGTTCAGAAGCCAAGTACAGTTGTTCAACTTCGGCATGCGTTGCTGAAATAGTCATTATAGCGCTCCTATTAACACGATAGTGGTCGTAATACGAAGGATGTCATCTAAACCAACACGTGCTTTCTCGATAAAGCTTTCACGACGGTCAGGGATGTAAATCGTATCACCTGCACGCAATACCGGAAGGTTGTAAATGTTCGCGGTTTTACTGAACTCAACAAGGTCGAAGGTACGCGCTTGGCCTTGGCAGCAAGACATGTTCACGATGGTGATTTTCTCTACGTAAGCGTTATCAGTAGGGCCTGCCGCTTCCGCCAAGATATCTAAGATGGTCATGTTGTCGTTAAACACATAACGACCCGGATTATTGATAGCCCCAAGCACTCGAACGGTTTCTTCTTTGGGTGTGTCTAACCAGTTCTTACCTTTCTCTGGGATGTAAATGGTGTCGCCAGTGGTTACGTTCGGCAGTAATGATTCATCACCCGTTTCAAAGTACAGTGATAGGTTCAGTTTACTTACTTTAGAATAAGTTTTGTCGCGGTGTGTGACACGAATATTGTGTATGTCGGCATCTTTAGTTGGACCATCAGCCGCTGACAGTATGTCTAAGAAATGCATGTCTTTAGTGAAGCGGTAACGACCGGGTGCATTCACTTGTCCAAAGACATAGATTGATGCGTCTGAGCTTTGACGAACCCATTGTGATTTGTTGTCTGAAGGATCTTGTGGTAAATCGTGAACACGCACGATAGAACCTGCGCGAATGTATGGAAGTTGATCGCGTGGCGCGCCATTTCGAATGAAATCATCAAGATTAAACACAACCATCTTTCTACCCGTCACGACTTCAATTTTTGACGTGTCAGCTCGTAATGTCGGGCCACCAACGTGAGCCAATAATCCCATGAAGTTCATTTCGTCTGACCATTCAATACGTCCAGGTCGGTTTACTTCACCAATGACATTCACCGCTCTGTCTGGCGCAATCTTTAACCAAGACTTCTCGTTCATGTCGGTCTTTTCTGGAACGAAAATCGCGTCACCGGCTTTAATACTCGGTGGGTTAGAGTTAGGTAAGCCTTCGGTGTACGCCGCTAAATCGAATTTAATCACTCTGCCATCGGCTTTGATCACACGTATTTGACGTGATTCTGCAAATCGAGTCGGACCGCCAGCATTCGCAAGGATATCCATGAAGGTCGCGTCCCTCTTACCTTCAAAAGCGCCGGGAGCGGCAACTTCACCCATCACGTAGACCATATTGGCACCAGACTTAATCTCTTCTTCTTGCTTAGGCACAAAAATGGTTGAGCCGGGACGAAGAACAGGCAATAAGCTTTCATCACCAGAGTCTAGGTAGCGTTTAAGGTTGAATAGAGTAGGTGTGTTGTTAGAGATAACACGGATTTGCTCAACGCTGGCATAGCGAGTCACACCGCCCGATCGCATTAGTACATCAACGAGGTCAGTGTTTTCCTTGTACGTGAATGACCCCGGCGCGTTTACTTCACCAAACACCTTAATAGCATTGCGAGAGTCGGCACTGTCACCAGAGTTAGCAAGCTTGGCTGGATCAAACTCTTGTTCAATATTACCGACAAGTGGAGAAGCGGGAACGAACAGAGAATCAAGTGATTGTAGTGTTGGTAGGTTAGCTTCATCCCCAGAGTCTAGAAAACGTTTGTAGTTGAACTCTTTTTTATCAGAGCCACGTTTCAGGATCAGTTTGTCTAACTGTGCACCTGAGCGTAAACCACCCGCTGCATAAAGTGCCATTTGAACACTTGAGCCGAGCGCCAACGTATATTCGCCCGGTTCTTTCACGTAACCCTGTACCGAAATGATGATTTGTTGCTCTTTCACATACACGGATGCGTTTGATAGGTCTTTGTAAGCTGATGCTAAAGATTCAAGAACGACTTTGTTTAGTTGCTCATTGTTGTAACCTGCCACGAATACCGCTCCGACTTCAGGAAGGGTAATTCGTCCACGTTTATCAACTTGGAATCCAGTATTGAGAGTGCTTTCACCAGGAACATTAACTTGGATAAGGTCACCGACTTGTACCGCATCAGAAAACTCATCATTAGCTTGAACGAAACTCGCGAAGCACAATGAGAATGTGATGAATAAAGTGATTAGTGATTTCATAGTGCACCTCCCATCTTCGCTGCGTTTTCAGGCGAGATGACTTCAATGCTTACTCGACGGTTGGTCAGCAAGGTTCCGTCAGATTCACCCTCAAAAAGTGGCACCGTTCCACCGACAGATACGGCTTTGATTCGTTGTGGGCTTAGGCCAAAGATAGTGAGGTAGCGTTCGACTTGTTTTGCGCGTCCTAGTGCCAATTTATCGTTGTACTCTTCAGAACCTTTCGCATCTGCGTGTCCTGTAACAATAAGGTCTAAAGATTTGTTTTCTTTCAAAATGTAAGATGCTTCAGCCAGTTTACCCATATATTTAGGATTCACTTCGGTAGAGTCTTGCGCGAATTGGTTGTCAACATTAAGCAGCTCATACAATTGTTGAATCACGGATAACTGCATGCGGAATTGGTTTTCGTTTTTAGGTGGTTCACAGCGCGCTTGAGAGGTCACATAGTCGAGTTGAACATCAAGTTCGTTAAGACGTTTTCTTTGGATAACAAGGTCGTTGGCTGCATCTAACAGAAGACCACCTTGGAGTTCTCGTGCGATTCGGTTTTGTTTTTGAATGGCTTGAACAACAGCAGCAGGGAAGCACCAACGCGCGCCTTCTTGAATCAACGCATCTAAATGCAGTTTTGCGAGTTGCCAATCAAAACGTAGTCCATGTTCAGGACCAAGAGGCTCGTCAGGCATGACAGGTGAGAAGTCAGAATTCTGGTAATTAAGTGGATCGTAGCTTTCAGCCAAACCGCCTGTGCCTTGCTCTGGATAGCTTGTGCAACCCAGAACTAGAGCAGACAGAGAAAGGGCTATGTAGTTTTTAAGTAGTTTCATGCCAACGTCCTTTGTTTTTTCTTTTTATTATTATTTTTAGATACTTACTTCTAGCTTAGTGGATCTTTTTTAATTAGCAGGACTTTTTGAGTTAACAGGGATTGCGTGACCAATACGAAGTAAGTTCATGATTTCTAGAGGTTGTCCTGAAACGTTTTCTAAACGCATGTTTCTTTCACGTTCTGTAAGACGTTTGAACATGTAGACGATTGCACCCACACCCGATGAATCAAGAAACTGTACTTGGCTGAAATCAACTTCGATTTCTTGATGACCGTCGTTTGAAATAACATCATCGATGTCAGTTTGAGCATCGCGACTACCTGCTGCGTCTAAATCACCAAAAATAGAAAGAGTCAGTGTCGTAGTGTTTAAGTCAATTTTACGTAATTCCATAGTGTTATCTCCTTGAATGCATGTGTTTACAATTGCACTGAATGTGCCAACTTTTATATCGTTTATTTTCAATAAGTTAGCACGATTGGTTGTTCAGGTGTCATATTGAGAAATAGGACTTCTCAATATGAGAACTAAAAATGAGTGAATTTTTGAGAGCTACTAGGTATTAATTTGGTGAATGAAATCAAGGGTTAAATAATGTTGACGTTTGGATCGCATCGTTTATTTAATTCCTGATATCAACTCTGTTGAACACATAGGATGAAAGGAGTGAATAATACGGAGTGAATAATGAGGTTAACCAAACTGGCTATAGCGACGTTGTGGGCGTGTACTTTACCTGCCCATTCTTCTTATTTACCACCCGAGCAATTGGTGCTCGCCAATACCTATCAACAAGGGATAGATGTCTCTCAATATTGGAAAAGCGAAAAACTGGACGGTATTAGAGCATTGTGGGATGGCGAGCATCTATACACACGTAACGGCAATCGAATTTATGTCCCTAAGTGGTTTGTCGCAAAACTTCCTAAAGTTCACTTAGAAGGTGAGTTATGGGCAGGGCGAGGTAACTTCCATATTGTTCAATCAACCGTTTTAGATCATACGCCCAGTGATACTGCGTGGCGGAAAATCGACTTCATGCTTTTTGACATGCCTGGTGCTGCTGGAGATTATCAAAAACGTTATTACAACATTCTCCATTGGGCGAGTATCATTGATGAAAAGCATATTGGTTACATCGAACATTTTCCAATACCCAATGAAGAGTTGTTATTCGAGCAGTTAGACAGCATCGATGAAGAGAATGGTGAAGGCATTATGCTTCGTAAGATCACCAGTCGTTATCAAGCAGGAAGAAGCAACGACCTGTTGAAGCTCAAAAGACATCATGACGCCGAAGCAACCGTCATTGGTTACAAAGGTGGAACCGGAAAGTACAAAGGCATGATGGGCTCGATATTGGTGTACACCGAAGAGGGCGTTGAATTTTATATTGGGAGTGGGTTTAGCGATAAGATGAGGTTGGCTCCACCAGAAATCGGCAGTCGAATTACCTTCCGCTATAACGGCCTTACGCAAAACGGAAAGCCCAAGTTTGCACGCTTTGTTCGAGAAAAGAGTGAGTATTAAAATTAAGGCATTAGCTGTATTCAAACTAGAGCGTTTGAAGTTAACAGAAACAAAAAGAGCCCTGACAATTCAGAGCTCTTGAGGCTTATTTATATACTGGATTTACGTTAGTAATTAACGAGAACTAAATTCTAGCTGAACATCGTCGTCTTGTTTGTGCATCCAATGTAGGCGCATCCCCAACATAATGGCTGCAGACGTAAGACCAACAATGAAACCAATCCAGAAACCATGTGCGCCCATAGGCTCAACTATCCAGTCTTTCATTCCTAATACATAGCCGATAGGAAGACCAAGTATCCAGTAAGCAACGAAGGTAATGTTGAAGATCGAACGCATGTCTTTGTATCCGCGCAAAGCACCCGCCGCAATCACTTGAATTGCATCCGTACATTGATATACCGCAGCGAACAACAACAGCTGCATGGCAACGGTAATAACTGCCGTGTTTTCAGTATAAAGTAGCGAAACTTGTTCTCTGAACAACACGGTTAGGGCAGCCGTCATAAACGCCGTTACTAATCCAACAATAATGCCCACATGTGTCGCTATTCTTGCGCCTTCTGTGTTGCCTTGCCCCAATTTATGGCCAACACGAATACTCACCGCAGCGCCAATACTCATTGGAATCATGAACACGAGTGAAGAGAAGTTAATCGCGACTTGGTGCGCGGCAACAATCAATGAGCCTAATGGTGCCACCAATAAAGAAACGACTGCAAATAGCGTTACTTCAAAAAAGATTGCAGCGGCAACCGGGAAACCAAGTTTGAACAAACGGATTTGGGCTTTTAACTGTGGCTTATGGAACGTGCCAAAGATATTAATTTTCGCTAAACGCTTCGATGTTAAAACGTAAGCAAATAATAAAGCGAACATCACCCAATAGACGATTGCCGTCGCTACGCCACAGCCAACGCCACCAAGAGCAGGCGCACCTAGCTTTCCGTATACAAACATCCAGTTAAGCGGGATGTTTAATAATAAGCCGATAAAACCGATAACCATTGCGGGTTTGGTTAAAGACATACCATCGGTAAAACTTCTTAAAGTTTGGAACAGCAAAAATGCAGGAACAGCAAACATCACGGCATTCATATAACCGATGGTCTTGTCTGCCATGAGTTGTTCAATGTCCATCCATTCAAGTATCAGTTGCGTTTGAAAGAGCACGCCAATGATTGGAAGAGAGATGACTAGCGCTAAAAACGCACCTTGCTGAATCTCAAATGGAATCTTTACTTGGCGACCCGAGCCATTCAATTGTGCCACTACAGGAACAAGCGCCATTAATAGACCCACGCCAAATAGAATGGATGGTAACCAAATACTTGCTGCAATCGAAACCGCCGCCATATCAATAGCACTTACGCCACCGGCCATAACGGTATCAACAAAACCCATTCCGGTTTGTGCAACTGATGCGATCAAAACTGGGGTCGCAAGTTTGATTAAATTAGAGGCTTCTTCTTTGTAACGATGCACAAACAACTCCAAATAAGAGAGAAAATTAGAATAATAGCGTAGGAATAGACATTCTGAAGGAATCAGAGACACTGATCTTGAGCTTCCACTGGACGAATCATAAAGAAATGTCACAATACTTGCTATGAAAAACTGTTACTAAAATGCTAAATAGGAATCTTATGTTTACAGGTATCGTTCAAGGCATGGCTACACTGGTTGCTATCAACAAAAAAGTGTTGTTTCAGACTCATACCATTGAGTTAAACGATGAGATGGTTGAAGGATTAGCGATTGGTGCTTCAGTCGCTCATAACGGTTGTTGCTTAACCGTTACTGAAATCTCAGGTAACCAAATCTCATTTGATCTCATGCAAGCAACACTAAGACTAACCAACTTAGGCCAACTCGATGTTGGTGACCAAGTAAACGTCGAGCGCGCCGCTAAGTTTGGTGACGAGATCGGTGGTCACAGCATGTCTGGGCACATCGCACTTATGGCTAAGTTAGTCGAAGTGATTAAAACGGAAAACAACCGTACACTTTGGTTCGAACTGCCAGAAGCATCGATGAAATATGTTCTGAGCAAAGGCTACATTGGCGTCGATGGTTGTTCATTAACGATTGGTGAAGTGGAAGACAATCGTTTCTCCGTACATCTAATCCCAGAAACGCTGAATCGCACTCTATTTGGTGGCCGTGAAGCAGGGGACGATGTGAACATCGAATTCGACCCTCAAACACAAGCTATCGTTGATACCGTAGAACGCGTACTCGCAAATCAGAAGTGACCTGAACAACAAGGTTTATGGTTTGAGTTATTAAGATATCGTTATAAATAGTAAAAAGAGCACATCAGGTATAATGCCGATCAGTTAGGACTAAAGTGATCGGTTGAACGATCCTCCAGAGCTGTCAGA
>NZ_OSDX01000085.1:0-17608 GCF_900382755.1 Vibrio sp. Evd11 | reverse complement strand
AATATTACTTCACGTCATCCCTTATTCCATAAGGGGTTTTCATGATCTTGCCCTGGGTGGGGTGATTCCTTACATCAAGCACAGCTTAGATATTGGTGTCGAATACTTACAGTTGGTGGGCATCATTTTTGGTTTGGGGCTTAAGCTCTACTTTACCAATTTAGTTGCCATGTATCGTTTGTACGATATCACTAACCGTACCACTTGGCTTGATCCTGCGTTGAACGTGGCTTTGTTTCTATTTGCTTACTATATTGCTGGATTCAGTGCGTTAACGGCGTTGTTCTATGGTTTGACCATATCTTCGTTAATAACGGCGCTCTATATGTATATCAGCCGAAGAAAAGAGATATCGACCCTGCCAATTAAGCCTGTGCAGCTTAATTCAGACATGTACGGTTATGTGAAAAAAAGCTTTACTGCGACACTCGAAGCAGGAGCAAGCATTCTTATGATTTACATTGCTGTGTTGTTGACTATACGCTACTTCAGCGTCGATGAACTGGGTGATTTTCAGGTTGTAGTGCGTCCGGTCTTCACATACATGACGATGTTATTCGTATTCCCAATTTACCGCTTTGTTCTGCCTGAACTGTCTGTGAAGGTACGAAATGGTGAATTCTCTGAGATTCAGCTTATCCGTCGATGGGTGTTTAAGTTGTCATTTGTTGTCAGCGGGGCGTTTTTCTTGACGATGCTGCTGTTTGGTTCGAACCTTGTAGAAGCGCTTTTCCCTGCTGAATATATCGGAGCGGTACCAGTACTGTTCCACTTCTCGATGTTCTTCATTTTTATGATGCTGAATGCCTACCAACTGGCCTACATTAAAGCAAACGGGCACTTTAAAACGAGTCTATTTATACGCCTCGCGGGTATCGCAACGCTAGTAATTATGTTCTATGTAATATCGGCGTTTACTGACAATGTCGTGGCGATCATTACCGCATTGTGCTCTGGATACATGATGATGTTTATATTATCGAGTTTCAAAGAGAAGCAGATTCGTGAGTCTGCTCTTGTACAATCACAAACGGTGTAAATAAGGGAAGGTAGGCCACAACCCTATACCGAATGTAAAATGTGGTCTTGCTTATACGTCGACTGGAAAATGCGTCTACTTTAAATGGTATGAGTCATTAAGCTTATCGCTATCAAAGAGTTAGTTATGGTTCCATTGACACAAGGAGTATTGGGTGCGGCGTTGTCTTTTAAGAGAGCTACACTCGGTTACGAGCACCGCCAATCCGAAAGTGTTTTTATGTACAGAAGCAAAAAAAGAATAGGGAGCGATAACGCTCCCCATTGTCATTTTTAGCCTTTGCTGGTGGTATTACTTTTCTGTGATCGCTTCACAACCTTTAGGAACCGTAACTGACGATACCTGTTTACCTGCGATTAGGGCTGCTTTCACATCTAGCTTGTATTGAGTGCATTTACCTACACTGACGTTAACCGCTCCCGTGTCTACCGATGGATTACCTCCAAGCGAACCACCACCTTGAGCCAAAACAAAAGGTGATGCTAGGGTAGTCAGTAGAACAAGTGTGTTTGTTGTGATGTTTTTCATATTCGATCCTTATTGGTATTGATAAATAGATGAGTCGTTTTGCTTTCGGTTTAGAAGGTGTAAACAAAGGTGCCAGCCGTTGAAGTGACTTCAATTTCTTTCACGTTATCGACGGTGCAGTTGTTGCTATATCCCGTGTAGGTTTCACCGAACTTCAATGAAACGTTTCTAGAGAGCTCTGAGGCCGTACCAGCAGGAATACGACAATTACCTCGGTTAATCACAACGTCGGTGATGACGGTGTTGTTGGTGATGGCTTGTAGGTCAAAGACTAAGCTTCCCCAATGAGAGTTGGTGGAGATCGATACTTCTATATCCGCAACGGCTTCAGGAGACTCTTCCTGCTCAGTGCATCCTGTTGCTCCAATAAACAGGGCCATCGTGACTGCGTATCGAACCGATTGGTTTAGTCGATGTTTTATTTTTGTCATGGGGTTACTCTCTTCATTGGTGAGTGAAATTCTGGGTAGCCTGTCCCTTCGTGAGCCAGCATGAACTGCTCAACATTGAAGTCAGAGGGATAGGTAAATGAAAATGTCGACACACTGGCCTCATCGATGAGTGGTAAGGCAATTGTGTGTATTGGATGTTGGTCGGATAACCTAAAGAGCAGCAAGAGCGCGTCGCACTGAACCGAGAGTCCCAGTGGTTCAATGAGCGTTTGCTCCTGCTGCAAAGTTTGGCTAGAGATCTTTAGCATTCGGTTGTTAAGTAATGCTTTATGGATTGACCCTAAGACTTGTTGCTGCTTGTTACTCCAGCTTCTCGTATTAGGTAGGTTGAGGTGTACTTTGCTTAGCCAAAGTCGTTCTTTTGAAATGGCTGAGGCCTTATCCTGTAAGGGTTTGTCTCTCTCCGAGGACCGACCCTGTCCATAATTCAGTGCATCAGGAATAAGCGGCTGTAAGTACTTGTTGGTCAGTTGCCAATAGAGCATTTCTTGCTTATTGAACGTCAGCAACTGCTCGGATGTTTTTCGGTAAACATGGGGCATGCTCATCGAATCGCACTCCACGTTAAACACCTCCACAATGACTTCATCTAGGTAGCGTTTGATACTGCGCGTGGTGCGGTGGATATCGATTAGGGCTAACTGCTGCTGCAACTCCCTAACGGTGATCCATCGATGTTGAGGAATAAGCATCAGCGTGTGCAGCAAAGCAGATAAGCCTTCAATGCTGGTTTTATTGCTCATGACTACTCTCTCAATACATAGCGCTCCACACTGGAGTCGGACATTTAATGTCGGGAGAATAGAGGTGGGTTCGACACATAATGTCCAACGGTTAAAGCGCCATCAATCGGCTTAGCGAAAGCGTGAGTCGATTAACATTATCGATGGTTGTTTTTATCTCTCAGCTCTGAGATTGCTACCAGTAACCCAATCAGCAGTACCACCAGAAAGCCTAAGGTCGTTAGGGTTCCAATGGCACCAAAGAAAGGGGAAAGAGAAAGTAACGTGATGAGGGCAGAGAGAAGCTTGATGGTTTGTAGAAGAAGGGAAGTCATGAGTTATTGCGGGGTAAGGGTAATGTCGTCGAATGCCTCCATCTCAACGTATGCGAGAAAATTACTCTCCCACAATTTATACAGCTCGATAGCCTCACGGTTATCTTTCATTGAAAACCAGCCGTGGTAGCTGGCAAAACATTGACTAGCGCGAAAGTCAAAATCTAAATTCCGCTCAAGCTCAGGGTAGTAGTTCCCCATATAAGCAAAGTCTGTGATGTACTCAATACACCATTCTCCTGTTGAAGATTGGCAAATAGACATTTCGACAGGGTGAAAGCCACCAGCATCAGCACTGTAACTTTTATCACGAAAGTTAAAGACCACATGACGGCTGGTGGAGAGCGTTTCATTGTTAAGCAAATGAGCTGAGTAACGCTCATTAAGCAAGGTATACAGCTTCTTAGAAACTGGTAGGGGTAATGACGTAAAGGCTAATTGGGACATCGACAGTCCTCCTTGTTTAGGGATAAATCAGAAAGTTGGTAGGGGATTAGTTAAACGAGCTGACTAGCGAGAGTTGCACGCTATCAAAGACGTTTCGGGTTAGGTGGCGAGTTAATGCGTTCATCCAAGCGGTGAGCACTTCTTGCACTTCTGGGTGAGATAAATCCGTTGTTCCTGTATCGGGTTGATAGAACCAACGATTATCAAGATGAAAGTACAGCTCTGGCTCTACTGAAGTACTGTTGTCATTAGGGTAAGAAAAGCTCGCAAAGAACACGATGAGCCAAGGCTCTGAGATTGACTCTCGTTTGAGTTGTATCTCAATCGGGTGCAGTCCTTGACGATGGCGGTAGTAACTCATTTGACGGCAGTTCAATACCAGTCTCTCAGCCTGCTCAGGTAGTGTATGACCAGTAAGAAGACTCTCTAGTGACGAGAGGAGTGCATCATTGATACTGATATCACCATAGTGTTGTTCAATCATAACCAGCCTCGCTCAGCAAATGAGGTGCAGATTTCGCCTGTTACGATATGGTCCAATACGCGCACATCCACCAGCGCTAAAGCGTCTTTGAGTCTTTCGGTGATACGTCTATCCGCTTGTGAGGGTGTAGAGTCACCGGAAGGATGGTTGTGAGCCATAATCACTGCTGCTGCATTCACTTCCAACACCGCTTTTACTACTTCTCTTGGGTAGACACTGGCGGCATCGACGGTGCCATGAAAGAGCTCTTTAAACTCAATCAGTCGGTTTTGGTTATCCAGTAGCAGTAAAGCAAACACTTCACGTTCATAGCTGCCTAGCTTGCAGCGTACATATTCTTTAGTGGCGTTAGGACTAATTAAGGCATCACCTCGTACATAGCGCGTCGCGAGTATCTCAGCCGCATGCTCTAGGATTTCATTCTCCTGATAGCGCTGTTGTTTTTGGTAATCAGAATTTTGGGTATTCATTACGGGCTCCTGTCGGATTTAATGATGGTTATTCACATTGATGACATATGCCTGAAAATTTTTGGGTTTAGGGTGGAAGAGCATAAGGAAAGATGTGTTATTGAAGGGGGCGTATGGTTTGTTAGCTTTAGAGGTAGGTTAGAGAGGAAAGCTGCTTGCGTTAGAATGAGAGAGCGCTGGAGAGAGTCGCTGGTGATCATAGTTAATTGAGTTGTTACTGTACGACAGAATCGCTTGGTGGTCACAGGTTAATTGAGTTGTTACTCTAAGTGATTTTTGTCGGGTGGACGACACTTGTTACCAAGTGCCGTCTCCCTGAGAACCCAGCGTGCAACTTTCACTGCACTAGGCTCAAGCCTCTACAAAGGCATCAAATGATACCCAGCAACTTATAAAGCAGTGAGAGCAGGTTCAATCCAAGAATTACGAGCTAACCTTTTGTGTTTCCTCTTTCCCAAGTATTCTTGGTATTGAGGGTTGAAAGGTGTCGCTGCGCTTCGGATTTTCACATGTCTTTCTATCGGTACTTTAGCTATTTGGAAAAGATTGAACTGGCAATCCATATCCTTTATCTTCTGCCAACCGTGAAACTGCCATTGGCCTTTTCGGTTGATGAAGTATTTTAGGGCGATCCAAGTTTTAGATTTTGTTGGATGTCGCCTTTTAGCCCAATGCCATAACGCATGAAATAGTTTGTGACTAACATAACTGAATACCTGCTTAGCAACGCAGTGGCGATAATAGTTCGACCACCCTCTAAGCTTTGGGTTAATCAGTTTGATAAGGTCGTTCACCGTTAAGGTAACGTGCTTTTTGATGAGTCCGCGCAAGTTACTTAGGAACGTCAACGTGTTAGCCTTGCTCGGTTTAATGAGCAGTTTTCCTTTGTACTTCCTATGGTTGAACCCAAGGAAGTCAAAACCGTCGTTGATGTGAGTAATGTGCGTTTTCTCTTCGGATAACGTTAAGCCTCGAACCGCTAAGAAGTCAGCAATCAGTGGTTTGATATCGTTCTCCAACACTTCCTTTGAAGCGCAGGTGACAACGAAATCGTCGGCATATCCAATAAAGTTAGCTCTTGCGCCTTTTTTAAACGCGGTAGACTTAATGCGCTGCTCGAGACCCGATAACGTCATCAACATCAAGGTGGGGGATATAATCCCGCCTTGAGGAGTGCCTTCGTCGGTGTCGTAAAACAGCCCTTTGTCTACAAAGCCTGACTTTAGCCATTGCTCCAACATCCGTTTATCGATGGCGATGTTATCCATCAGCCACTGATGCCCGATTTTGTCAAAGCAAGCTTTGATATCTCCTTCAAGAACCCATTGTGCTGATCGTTTCTGACTCAAACATATAAAACACTGACTGACAGCGTCAGCCGTGCTGCGATTTGGTCTAAAACCATAGCTGTTAGGGTCGGCAAGCGTTTCGGACACAGGTTCTAATGCTAGAAGATGAAGAGCTTGTTGGGCTCTATCAATCATGCATGGAATACCCAGTGGCCTGAGCTTACCGTTCTTTTTGGGGATGTAGATACGCTTGAGTGGTTTCGCTTGATAAGCTTTCCGACTCAGTTGATTTACTGCTTTCATCCGACGCGTCTCTGTGTTCCAGACAACGCCGTCTATTCCTGGCGTTTTACTGCCTTTATTTTGAGAGACTCGCTTAACAGCAAGAAGTTTTGCTGAGCGAGAGTGAGTCAGTATCCACTGCAATGCTTTTGCTTTGCCGTGCTTACCGTCTCTAGTTGCCTTTGCGATACGCATTTGAAGCTTTAAGACGTTCGCCTCTGCGGCCTTCCAGTTAATGGATTGCCACTGTGCACTGTCAGAAGATGCACTAATCTCATTCGAAACCATCATTTGCTTTTCTTCCTTAATAAAGTTCTTCAAACTCTCTCGCAACGAGAGACCAGTTGGAAGTGGGCTCACTTTCGTGACCAGACACAAGTCTGTATCTGCATCGTTACAATGCAGCCTTTGCTTTTTCCAACCTCCTCTACCTGCATCACTATCGGCCACTTCGGCTTTCCCAGAGGGAGTGATACAGGCTTACCATGTTCCGTATGCAACGCAATGGTAGGTTAGGTGCCCGCTATGATGCGAAGAGCGTGTCGATCACGAAAGAGCATGGGGCAATCTCTTTCCTACTCTTAGTGCCTTTTGGCGACAGCGTAAAAACCACTTCCGCTGTTTCATAACATTACGCACCTTACGCAGATTCACTTATGTTCACCATACTACCTGCCTAGCACTCACCCGATTTATGTGGTTATCAGGAGGAGCTTTCTCTCACGATTTAGCTCCCGACAAGATAGTTTCTTGTCTTCGTTACATTGTCAGAGCCGCTACTTAATTCAGGCTCCTAGGTTCATCTGGTGATACAGATGGTCCATTCTTAACGCGATGGACAGCGCTGCATACGACCTCATGTCGCACGCCCCATTATAAGCCAGAGTAAATACTCATTCACATACTGTTCATATGCGTTTCCCCTACCAAATCTAATCCGATGAAAGAAGATAAGACCATGTTTATTTGTAGTGTAAGCAGGCTGGAAATCGCATTGCTCCGAAGCCGAAGAAGTTATACGGAAACTTTCGGCAATTTCCTTAATTCAAATTTTGTATGTTCCGTTTTCTGCGTCCTTGATAGAGCGTGATCGCAATTAGCGTTATTTCTCCTCCTCTTGCAGAGTTAAAGTCGTACCTAATTCATAAAAAACTCAGTTCACTTTTCAATGACCCTCCGGAGGAAGTACTGATATTTTCAAGGAATAAATAATGTGAATTACCCCTATGCATGCAAATGCAATTAAATTTTTATTTGTTATGTGATGTTGCTCCTGAAAAGTCATTTTGCGAACAAAAAATCCTGAACTATGATTGCTGTTTAATAACAAATCTATCACTTAAGAGGGCATGTGTTGGATAGGAGTGCTGATTAATTTTGCGCTGCTCTTTTATGTACATATTCAGTAAGACACCAAGCGCTCGTTTCACTCGAGGCATGCTATCTGGGTTGGGGTAGTTTCATAGTCTGCTTTCTGCTTTCTGATTTCGCTTTTGCGTTGGTATGAAAAAGTAGATATCCCCGTTCATGCACGGGGTACTTACTGTTACAACTCCATGCGGAGTTGACATTCATCTACGGGTAACCCCATGGTTTTCTGTGTCCACAGAAAAAATAGTAGAAAGGCTCAATGAAAAGGGTCTCATCATATAGGGATATGACTATTGTCAGTATGGAAATGCATCGAGATAGTGGCGACTTTCTTCGATAAACCATGCAACGCGAGCATGCTGAAAAAACGCTTTTATACCGACCGTCACACAGCGTTGACGGTTCAAATACCACGTGCAGCCAAATCGGTTGGTCTGAAATGCAAAGCGATAAGCCACGATAAAGTTGTTCTATCAAAACAGACCTTCCCGGTTATGGTAGAGCATCTAGAGTTTGGTCATTGCATTGTTGCGCAGTATCGAACTGGAAAGTTTTTAATTCAACGACCCGATCAAACCTCTCCAGACATTGTAGATGAGCAGAAATTTGTTAATGAATTAACTCAACATATTTATATGTTCACTAAGAGACTTTCGCTGGATGACCTTGAGCAGCAGTTCAACTTTAAGTGGTTTATATCCTCGTTTGTAAAACACAAACGACTGCTTACAGAGGTTATTGTTGCGTCTCTATTTATTCAAATATTAGCCTTGGTCTCACCAATTTTCTTTCAAGTAGTTGTTGATAAGGTTCTGACTCATCATTCGTTTTCTACGTTGAATGTACTCGCATTCGGTATGTTGCTTATCATCACATTCGATGTCGTGATAACAGGGTTGAGAAACTATCAGCTTGCTCACACAGCACATAGGATAGATGTGACGTTGGGCTCTAAACTTTACAAGCATTTAGTTAGCCTTCCTTTGTCGTACTTCCAATCCCGACAAGTGGGCGTGACGGTTGCAAGAGTTCATGAGCTGCAAAATATCAGGGAGTTTCTGACTGGAAGTACGCTTACCCTTTGTCTCGATGTCATCTTCACTTTTGTTTTTATAGCGGTAATGGCGAGTTATAGCTCGACACTTACTCTGGTCGTTTTAGCTTCGCTTATTCCGTATATTTTACTTTCAGCCTTTGTCACCCCTATTTTACGTAGACGTTTAGATGAGCAATTTAAGCAGGGGGCAAAGAATCAGGCGTTTTTGGTTGAGTCCATATCGGGCATTGAAGTGGTGAAAGCCATGTCTGTCGAACCGCAAATGGAACGGCGGTGGGACGAACAATTAGCGGCCTTTGTGACCAGTACGTTTAAGACTCAAAACCTAAGTAATGTTGCACAACAAATCTCGCAGTGGGTCAGTAAGATAACCACACTGATAATACTGTGGCTTGGTGCTCATCTTGTAATTAAGGGGGAACTTACTGTCGGCCAGCTGATCGCTTTCAATATGTTTGCCGGTCAGGTCAATGGGCCGATACTGCGACTGGTACAGTTATGGCAAGAATTCCAGCAAGCATCTTTGTCCGTTAAGCGATTAGGAGACATACTTAACACACCCTCAGAGCCCTCTCTTGGGGTCAACAAAGCGACATTACCCAATTTACATGGACACATTCAGTTTAAAGGAATCAACTTCCAGTATCAGCCAGATTTGCCTCCCTGTTTACAGGACATTAACTTGACGTTTGAAGCGAGCAAACAGTATGGACTCGTAGGTCGTTCAGGGTCGGGTAAAAGCACACTGACAAAACTGTTGCAACGACTTTATTTACCTTCGAGAGGACAGGTGCTGGTTGACGGGATTGACATCTCACAGGTGAGCCCCTCTTGGCTTCGCTCACAGATTGGTGTGGTGCAACAGGAAACCCAATTATTCAACGCAACCATACGGGAAAATATTGCTCTAGCAATGCCCTCTGCGCCTTTGGAAAAGGTGGTAAAAGTTGCGCAGTTAGCAGGTGCTGATGAGTTTATCCGAGATTTCCCACAAGGGTACGACACGATAGTAGGAGAGCATGGCTCCCGACTCTCCGGAGGGCAAAAACAACGTATCGGGATTGCGCGTGCCTTATTGACCAACCCTAGGATCGTGATATTTGATGAGGCGACCAGTGCACTGGACTATGAATCAGAGCGCATCATTCAGCGAAACATGCGAGCGATTAGTCAAGGTCGTACAGTGCTTATTGTTGCACATCGTCTCTCGACGGTCCGACGCTGTGACGAAGTCATCGTCTTAGACCAAGGCAAAGTGATTGAACGCGGTAAGCATAATGCCCTCATTAGCCATGGTGGTACTTATGCTCGTCTTTATTCAATGCAACTTGGCGAGGACGAGGTGGCAATATGAATGAAAAAGCTCCCAACATGGATTTCTTACCCGCTGTACTTGAGGTTCAACATACACCTCCCTCCAAAGCAGGTCGAGTTATCTGTTATGTGATCCTGGCACTCATTATATCTGCCATTCTCTGGGCGACCTACAGTCGAATCGATGTGGTTGCCGTAGCAAGAGGACAACTGACAGTTAGTGGATTAGCAAGGCCGATACACCCTTTAATTTCGGGAGAAATTTCTTCAATTAATGTAGAAGAAGGCCAACACGTTAGAGAAGGTGAACGGTTGCTTACTCTCGATGATGAGCAGATTCAAAGTGAGCTTAAAGAGAGCCAAATCAAACTGAGTATCATAGAGGCTCAATTAAGTCGTTATCGCACTATGCTGGAAATATACCAAACCAATACTGATATTTCCGCTTCACTCATACCTATACAACAGAACGTAAAGGACGAAAGGATAGTCGGGCAAATAAGGATTGATAGTAATAGTTATCAATCAGCACTCAGAAAATACCAAAGTATGAAGGACCAGGAGAATTCAAATATTAAAGTCAAAAACTCTGAGCTAAACGCACTGAGTTCAACGTTACCATTGTTGGAACAGCAGTTAGCCTCGTTAAAAGCACTTGAAGAAAAGAATATGCTTCCAGTTTATAACTATTTAGAGTTAAAAAAGGAGGTAGTTAGTGCGCAATATGAGGTTCAAAGCCTTCAAGAAAGAGTGAATGCTTCTAATGTAAATATCGAGGCAATTGAGAGCGAGAAGGAGATGTTCCGTTCGGAGATTATCCAACAAACCAGTGAGAAAATTATTGACCTCGAAGACCAATATTCAATTGCTACAAAGGAAGTTGAGCAATTAAGTATTGAGTTGGCCAAATACAGCATTTATTCGCCAGTATCGGGCTATGTGAAGGACTTACTGTACCGAGATAAAAGTGCCATGGCGGTTGAAGGGCAAGCATTAATGGTAATCGTTCCTGATAATGAATCCATGCTGGCAGAAGTGATGGTGCTGAACAAAGATATTGGTTTTATTGAAGAAGGCCACTCGGTTGCAATCAAGTTGGACGCCTTTGACTTTTCGAGATATGGAAAGCTTTCGGGCAATGTAAAAAATATTTCGGCTGATGCCAATCAGGATGAAAAGTTGGGTCTGGTCTATCGTGCCATGGTCAGCATTAACGAGCAATCGATCGAGGCGGATGGGAAAGCAAGGGAGTTAGAGCCAGGGATGTCATTAACAGCAGAAGTAAAATTAGGCAGGAGGACAGTGATGAGCTATTTACTTAGCACGATAAAACAGGAGGTAGATAATGCCGGAAAGCAAAAATGATTATAGCCATTTAAAAGTGATAAGAACGAACACTTATGCTCACTTACTTTATGGCCAAGATGTGGAGGAGTTACACAGAGGCAATAGCAGGGAATTAATGCTTCGCTATGTAAAGCTAATGAACTTTTCTAAATACCTAGTATTAGCATTGGCCTTTGTTATTTATGCAATTGGTGCTTTTGATTTGGGCTCCATTCTACCTGCTTCATTCATTGAATACATGATAAAAAATTTATATTCGGTACAAGATTTGTATCAAAGTATCGAGAGTGTTGGCGGTGATAAGTTAGATTTATCAAATATTATATTGATACTGTATTTCTTAATTATTCCGTGCTTTTTTTTAGGCGTGTGTTTGTTTTATTTTGAAATTAGATTTTTGACGGAATTTGATTTTATCCCTATAACTAAAAAAATTATTCATGGAAACTTTAAACTCGCCTTTGCCGTTGCGTTAATGTTTTTTGGGATGTGTTATTTGATGTTTTCAGCTTTTACTAGCGTTAGCGATGGTGAATATTCTCGAATGTCAGCTTTGCGGGCTCCTGTTCAAGGAGTAATTGGTTATACATATTATATACTCGATATCATGATCGTAACCTGGTCAATTCCGTCTACTCTAACCAATATTTACGTTCTATTCCTAAGATTTAAGGGAGAAACAAAATGAGCAATAATGAAAAAAAGTCAACGGCGGAGACTATAGTGGACTATTCTGCTATTACTGTTGGTGCGGTCTCAGCAGGCTTATCTAAAGTGGAAATTGTTGATATTGCAGAATTTGGTAAAAACGCCGCTGCAAAGGTTACTCGTTTTGATGTCGCATACACAATGTTTAAAGCGGATGACAAGATTGCCGGTGCGTATGAGGCGGCATGTAAAGTAGGAACAGGGGCTGCTTTTGGTTTTGTAGGTACAGTTATTGGTGGACCACCAAGTACAGCAATTGGTGTTGGTATTGCGGGGTGGATTGAGGATGAGACAAAAATGTGCCATAAGTTTGGTGAATTTGCGTCCAGTACCTTCCATAGTAGTGATGTAACTGAAGATAAGTACGTACCTAGACCTGATATATGGCATGGGCCTGAAGAATGGAGAGGGAAAGCTCAACAAGAAAAGGCTTGGGACCAAGACTATAACAAAAATGGAGAATATGAAGCGGAGCAAAATATAAGAAATGGATCCTATACTCCAGACAGAAACGGCTCCGATAGACGTAAGAAATATAAAGAGTTTTGGAGTAAACCCGAGAATAAAAAACGAGCAGAAGAAGATGGTGCCAATGACTTAAATGGTCCTGAGGCACTGAATCGACCTGCAGTAAAGCAAAATCCAACAGTGACTAATAACAGCAAAAGCGGCAGTGATAGAAACAGAGATAGAAACTCTGGCTCAGGAAGTAGCCGTGACCGCTATCGCGACTCTAGAAACAGTAATGATAGTGGCAGGTTTGGACCACCAATAATACTGGATTTAGATGGGGATGGAGTTGAACTCACCGCTCTTGACGAATCTTCAACTTTCTATGACATCTCAGGTGATGGCTACCGCAACAAGATTGGCTGGGCCGATAAAGACGATGGCATATTGGCGTTTGATAAAAACTCCGATGGCTTCATTCAAGATAGAGATGAAATCGCCTTTGTTGATTACAAAGAAGGCGCTGAAACCGATTTAGAAGGTTTGACGGCGTTTGACAGCAATAATGATGGTGTCTTAGATAATAAGGATAAACAATGGAATCAATTCGGTGTGTGGCAAGATCATGACCAAGATGGTATTTCAGACGAAGGCGAGTTCAAATCACTGGATGAAATGGGCATCACATCCATCGATTTGTCTTCAGATGGTGAAGAGCATGACAACAACGGCAACATCGTATATGGATTAGGGTCTTACACTCGTTCAGATGGCTCTACGCACACTTTCGCTGATACAGGCTTACAGTACTCAGATTTTTCCTATCGCGCCAATGACGACAACTCTATTGATATCAAAACCGATGGTATGGGCATCAAGGTGTTAGCGGATGACTCAGACAACACCTTTACCGTATCGGAGGGAGAGTTTGAGATGGTGTTGGGTGGCACTGGTTCAGACACTATCACGGTTGATACCAAGCAAGGCATCGTTTTGGACGGAGGTAAGGGAGATGATCATCTAATTGGTGGTGATGGCAATGATTGGCTTATCGGCGGCAAAGGTGCGGACCGCTTAGAAGGAGGCGCAGGCTCTGATATTCTATTTATAGACCGATTGGATTTAGGCCGCGGTGAGATAGATGGTGGTGAAGGGTTTGACATCGCGGTTGTCGAAGGAAATGAAGCAATAGAAATCAATGCTAGCCAGCATGATTTAGAGGCCGTGTACAGCTCTTCGGGCAACGATAAGCTTACATCCAGTGGTGATGTAGGTGTAATGCTTTATGGCGGTGATGGAGATGACATTATTTCGGGCTCCAGCGGCGCAGACTTGCTACAAGGTGATGCCGGAGCGGATATCATTAATGGCGGTGAAGGTGACGATTATCTGATCGTCGATGAATTAGATACTTGGCATGGCGGCGACGGTTACGATACAGCTATTTTTAACTCCACTCACGATCTGAATATTGATTTGAGGCAGCATAGCGTTGAGCGATTTATAGCGGGTGGTGGCAATGACACGATAATAAGTGGTGAAACGAATAATATCATTGCCAGTGGAGCTGGGGATGACACCATTGATTCGGGAGCAGGGGCAGACACCATTCTAGCTGGAAAAGGTGACGACCAAATAAAAGCTGGAGATGGCGCTGATTTTCTTTCCGGTGGGCAAGGCAACGACGACTTGCAGGGTGGTGACGGTGACGACACTTATTTCTTCGCAAGAGGCGACGGCCAAGACTCAATACTGGATCAATCTATTCAGAACGTGACTGAAACGTATACGCAAACTGTCAAGCGCAGACCGTCATTCGGTAAGTTCAGCTTATATGTCAATGAAAAGCGGACGAGAACTCGCACCGTTGCAAAGGAAGTGGATGGTGGGGATGATACATTGCAAATGGGTGCAACCATATCAATGGGCGACTTATTTGCCACCACTCAACCAGATCGGCTAACGATTAGGTTGAATGAGTCTAGTGGCAGTGACCAGCTTTCAGAGGACGCGGTTACAGTGAGAAACTGGTCTGATTCCAAGAACCGAATTGAATTCATAGAGCTTGAAACGGGAGAAGTCTTTGATATTTCAAAAGTGGGTCTCGCTGTTTCAGGAAGTGAAGGCAATGATGTGATTAGCTTGGCGTCTGGTCAGCCTTCTAGCCCAAACAAAAAAGATGCCGTTTGGTTTAATGGTGGGGGTGGTAACGATGTTATCACGGGTGGGTCACTCGCCGATTTCCTCTTCGGAGGTAATGGCCAAGATACGTTGCATGGAAACGACGGCGATGACTACATCGCAGGGAATAGTGGTGACGATCAAATTTACGCAGGCAGTGGTAACGACGATCTATTCGGCGGAATAGGAGATGATCGTATTGATGCGGGTAGCGGCAACGATTATTTACATGGAGAGGCTGGCGATGATCTTCTCATAGGTAGCTCAGGTAATGATGTTCTTGTGGGAGGCGTCGGTTCTGATAGATTGGAAGGTGGGCAGGGCAACGACACCTACATTTTCAATCGAGGGGACGGCAGGGATCAAATCCTTGATAAGTATATCGGCCAGGTGACCACAGCATACACTTATACGAAGAGAGTTCACAAACCTAGCGGTAAAAGTGGACGTTGGGTTAACGAGAGGCGCACGGGCTACAGAAAATCAATGAGTGAACTGGATGGAGGGTCAGATACTTTGCAGTTTGGTGCAGGGATTTCTGTTAGTGACATTCTTGTTCAGCACTCCGGTACTAATTTATTTGTTGGCCTTAAAGATGACGGAATTACTTCAGCAAGTGAAGCGCTCGATAGGGTAGAAGTACTAGAATGGGCAGATAAGAAAAATCGTGTTGAGACGTTTCGATTTTCTGATGGCCTCTCTATCGATATGTCTGACGTACGTTATGCGTGGACGGGTGGAGATTCAGACGATAAGTTCGAAGGGACCCACGAGGGTGATTGGCTGTCTGGCAACGCAGGTAATGACCACCTGTTTGGTCAGTTTGGCAACGATGTACTGATCGGAGGTAGTGGAGATGATCTCCTGGAGGGTGGCGCGGGCAATGATACATACATTGTTAATCGAGGTGATGGAAAAGACACGATATATGACGATCATAGAGTCACCGAAACTCAAAGATATACGTATTACGAGAGAGTGTTAAAGCAAGGGTTTAAGTCTAGTTATTACGTGAACGAAAAGAGAACGGGGACCAAAACAGTCACCAAGCAAAATGACGCCGGAGAAGATATTCTTTTGTTTGGAAAAGATATCTCCTTTGAGGATATCGTTTTGCAATCAAGCGGAAGTCACTTACTTGTCGGGCTTGGACATAGTGATCAAAATGAAAATATCAGCGAATTGGAAGATGTGGTTACGATTAAAGATTGGAGCAATAAAAACAATCGTATCGAACTGTTCCAGTTTGAAGATGGTACAGACGTAGATATGTCACTGATTCAGTCTGCTTCAACCGGTACCTCTGAAGGTGAGACGCTAAATGGTGATAATAATGGTAATTGGCTAGATGGTTCAGGAGGCAATGACATTATCAACGCTGGAAGTGGTAATGATATTATTTGGGGTGGCTTTGGATCTGATAAATTAATTGGCGGATCGGGCAATGATCAACTCTATGGTCAAGATGGCAATGATGTATTAACGGATGCCTCAGGAAATAACCTGTTTATGGCCGGCACAGGTGATGATACTTTAACAGGTGGGAATGGTGTAGACATACTCCTTGGAGAGGCTGGTTCCGATACCATAAATGGGGGCCAGAGTGATGACCACCTGCTAGGTGGGGCTGGCAATGACATCCTTATCGGAGGAGAGGGTAACGATACTTACTACTTTAGTTATGGTGATGGGCAAGACGTTGTTAGAAACTCAGATAGTGCAGGAAAAGATACGCTTACTTTCGATGGGATAAGTTCTGAAAATGTGTGGTTCGAGCGCAGAGAAAACCATCTGGTTGCAAACTTGTTAGGTACGTCGGATGAAATTAAGTTTGAAAGTTGGTTTACCAACGCTTCAGCTCGTATAGATACGTTTACAGACACCTCTGGCGCGACGCTTGCGTATAGCCAAGTGAATAAGCTAATTGAAGTAATGTCTGGATATCAGGCCAATGATGGCGCTAGCTTTGAGGGGGTGCTACCTAATAGTCTCCCTTACGAAGTCCAGATTGCAGTCGATTCGGCTTGGAGGCCAGCGTAATGGAGAGATCAATTCGTAACTCGCAGGTATTCGGAGAAGTGGCTTGGTTGTTTACTCAAAGTGAACTACATCGAGATTGGCCAATATCTAGTCTTCTGAGGTGGGTGGTTCCGGCGATATCGCTTCAGCAATATCGTATATATCATCAAGATGGTGCACCCAAAGGCTATATTAGTTGGGCAAAACTTTCACCTGATGTAGAAAGAGAGTATGCACTCTGTCCCGAAAGTCTTCAGCCAAAGGATTGGAATAGTGGTGATAGGTATTGGCTCGTTGACTTTATTTCACCTTTTGGTCACACCAAAGAGATAATAAAAGACATTAAGCATAATATTTTCCCGGATACGCAAGGAAGGGCAATTCGTCTATACAAAGGTAAGCCCGAAACTCGCATAGCTTATATTCATGGTGTAAATATAAGTAAGAATATTGCAGACGTGGTTAAGCAACCATCAGTTGATATTAGTTAGCTTTTGCGGTGTACATTGACTCATTATGGGCTATGCCAAGATATGGCCTATAATGAGACAAAATAATGCTATGAAGCGTGAAATTCCAGAAAGTTGGAGCGTAAAGCCTATTAGTGAGTTAATAACTGTGAAGGATGGTACGCATGACTCCCCAAAGAAAGCAGTTTCTGGGTTTCCACTTGTTACATCAAAACACCTACTAAAAGCAGGTATTGACTTTGATAGTGCTTATTTGATTTCAAAAGAGGATTACGAGGCGGTCAATAAAAGAAGTAAGGTAGAAACCGGCGATATCCTATTTTCAATGATAGGTAGTATTGGTGATGTATATAGAGTGGATGAAAAAGATATTAATTTTGCAATTAAAAATGTAGCGTTATACAAGTCTTCATCGAACCCTGAACTTGTTAACTTTATCTATATGTCTCTTAAGTCGTATGATATGAAACGTTACATGGCGAATGTTACAAAGGGAAGTATACAAAAATTTATTGGCCTAGGCTCTTTGAGAGAAATGCCTCTTCTTGTCAGTGATGAAATCATAAACATATATGTGAGCACAACAACATAGACTGAACCTTAAGCATTAAGTTTTGCATAAATCCCGTCTAACGTAATGTTT
>NZ_OSDX01000053.1:0-30324 GCF_900382755.1 Vibrio sp. Evd11 | reverse complement strand
TTTTCATAGTTCGTAGCATGATCCTGATTTTACTGAAAATCAAGCATCTTCAATGATCACAGGTATATAACAATCATCAATGGTATTTGGTAGAGTTATCCGAAATCTAGACCAAAACGGAATATTTGTTATGAAGAAAGTCGCGTTGATACTTTTCCTAGCCACTCAGTTAATGTCTTGTACCGAAGTTGGCAGTGAAGCTTGGTGTGCGGATATGAAAAAGAAGCCTAAAGGCGACTGGACCGCTAATGAAGCCGGTGATTTTGCCAAGCATTGTATTTTCTAAAAAAGCACTCACCACTCCAACCATATGTCTTTATAGATAAAAAAACGACCGCTAGGTAGACCGAAGTACCTAGGGTCGTTTGAGCTTCAAAATGCTAGATAAGCTCTGAACTTTCACACAACATATTGTCTATATGAGTTTATTACGGATGTGGATCACCACTGCTTCTGCAACGATAACCACTGCGAAGATACTCACTAATACCATCGAAACTTTTTGCCACTCAAAAAGGTTCTGCGCATCGTTTAGCACCACGCCAATACCACCAGCGCCCACCAAACCCAGTACCGCAGATTCACGTACATTGATGTCCCAACGGAACAACACAATGGAATAGAACGCGGGCATCACTTGTGGCCAATAACCTTTAAGTAAAACGCTCATCCAAGAAGCGCCTGTCGCGCGTAAAGCTTCAATAGGCCCCATGTTCACTTCGGCAATTGCTTCCGCTAACAGCTTCCCTACAAAGCCGATACTACGAATGGCGATAGCCATAATGCCTGCGAGAACACCGGGGCCAAACAGTGCGATGAACAGCAATGCCCAAACCAATGAGTTCACAGAACGTGAAGACACGAGAAAGAATTGAGCAATCCAGTTCAAGGCTTTATTCGGAGTGATATTTGGCGCGTTCATAAGTGCTAAAGGGATCGCAAATACCAAGGTAAACAAGGTACCTAACGTGGCGATGTGCAGTGTCTCAATCATCGCTGCGTGAATCGACTCAGGATAGAACGCGTAATCCATTGGCACCATACGCTCGAACATATCGGCAAACTGGGCTGGCGCGTCGTATAGGAACTCAGGAATCACTTCCACCGTCTGCCAAGACCACACGATGGCGCACACAAGGCTAAGGTAAACAGCAAATCGAGCCACACGTTCGTTGGGTGTAAAACGCTGCCACTCTCTATCAATAGATGCAGTTGTCATTAGAAGATTCTCCTAACAATGTTGGAAAGGAATTCGCCGACAAGAATCAGTGCGATGATGGTGATCAAAATAGCCGCGACGAAGTCGTAGTCAAAACGTTGGAATGCGGAGAAAAGTGTACCGCCAAGGCCACCAGCACCCACGATGCCAACCATGGTTGAATTACGTAAGTTCGAGTCCAACTGATAGCTTGCAAAACCAATGAAACGAGTAAATACCTGAGGCATCACCGCGTACAGGATGACACTAACAAAGCTCGCCCCCGTCGCTTTAATCGCTTCAACCGGTTTAAAAGAGATCTCTTCAATCGCTTCTGCAAACAACTTGGCGATGAAACCAATGGATGCGAATACCAAGGTCAGGATTCCAGCAAGGGCACCGAAGCCCACCGCTTTCACAAATAGGATTGCGATGATCACCGGGTGGAAAGAACGACACAGTGCGATGAAGCCACGAATCGGTGTCGATACAATCGAAGGCATCATGTTTCTTGCAGCAAGTAAGCCAAGAAACAGTGAGATGACGATGCCGAAGAAACTCGAAATGATCGCTATCTGCAAGCTCTCCGCTAAGCCACTTAGCAATAGATTAGTACGCGAGAAATCTGGCGGGAACATTCTTGATAGTAACCGCTCACTTTCACCAAAGCCGATGACCAAACGATCAAAGGTCAGTCCTAACGTCGCAAAGCTGTAAAACAGGTAGCCAATGATTGCAGCGATAATTGCACGGTTAGTCCATGAGGTTTTGAACGGATTTTCATGCTTCGCTGGCGATGCGCTTGATGGAATACTTGGCGACGAGCTTGGGTTTAATCCAGCCATGACTCACCCCCATAAATGATTTTTAGGTCTTCTTCTGAGATCCCTTCAGGGCTACCGTCATAATGCACTTTACCGTTACACATGCCGATGATGCGCTTGGCATAACGCTTAGCTAAGTTCACATCGTGGATATTCACCAACACTGGGATGTTTTTCTGTTCTGCGAATGTCTCCATCAACTCCATGATCTCAACCGCGGTTTTTGGGTCGAGTGATGACGTTGGTTCATCCGCCAATAAGATATATGGGTCTTGCATTACTGCGCGAGCGATACCAACACGCTGTCTTTGCCCGCCTGACAAACTGTCGGCACGTTGGTTTGCAAAGTCTTGTAGACCTACAAATTCAAGTAACTCGAACGCTTTTGCTAAGTCTTGTGGAGAATAGTTACGACGCCACGCATTCCAAGCCGTCATGTAGCCTAAACGGCCACTTAACACGTTCTCGATAACCGTTAAACGTTCCACGAGGTTATATTCTTGGAACACCATGCCGATGTGTCGACGTTGTTTACGTAGCGCTTGGCCTTTTAATTGAGTCAGGTCTGCGCCATCAAAAATGATTTCACCTTGGCTTGGATCGTTGAGGCGGTTGATACAGCGCAGAAGCGTACTTTTACCGGTACCAGATGGACCAATGATCGCGATGATGCCTGGCTCATCGATATCAATATTAATGCCTTTAAGGATTGGCTTGCCTGCCACGTATTCGTGGAAAAGGTTGTTTATCTTTATTCCTTCATAGCTTGCTACGGCCATACTGCATTTCCTTGTGCGAATTTTAGAGTGATCTATGCCCTACCCGCGAGGGCATAGATACTGATACCAATCGTAGTAAATAACTGCTCACCCTAGCTTGTTAAAAACCTCGATAACTTCGTTAGAATTTTTGATTGTAGAATAACTACTTATCGAAAAATTCTGCCTTGTTCTCAAGCTTTTTTCCTACGCTATGTTTGATCACTTACTTACTGTGATTGGTATTAGTTAAGGTAAGTATTTAAAGAACTAAGTCTTTCGAAAACTTAGTCTTCTAATAGAAAAAGAATTAGCCGTTGTTTGCTTGTTTTGCTAACTCAGCGGCTTTTTTCTTCGCGCGTTTAGCCGCATCTTTCTCAGCTAACTTCTTCAGGCCAGTTTTGGTGTAAGCGGTACCTGTCGCATGAGCGATATCACGAATCACATCCCACTCTTCTTTGTAGCTGATTGGCGAAAAACGGTCTGCACCTTTAAATGATGCGCTCATCTCTGGTGTAAAGCGGTAGCTAAAGAACGCCTCGTTGATCTTCTCAACTAGCTCTGGTTTTAAGTTGTACGCATAGCCAAACGCAGACGTTGGGAAGCGAGGGCTACGGTAGATGATCTTAAGTTCAGAATCGTCAACACGACCTGCTGCTACCATACGATCGTACACGTCCGATGCCACAGGTGCTGCGTCATAATCTCCATTGAAGACGCCTAGAATCGATTGGTCATGCTTTCCTGAGTAGAGCACTTTGTAATCTTCATCTGGCACTAGGCCTTTCGCCGGGAATAACGCACGAGGAGCTAGGTTGCCAGAGTTGGAAGATGCAGAAGTGTGTGCAACCTTTTTGCCTTTCAGATCAGACATTTTGTTAATGCCGCTGTCTTTACGCACAATCGTGATTAGGTTGTAGCCTTGGAAGCCAGACTCATCGCCTTTCACTGCGATTGGAACGTAGCCCGCAAGGTTAACTGCGTAGCCAGTAGGGCCAGTCGAGAAACCTGCAACGTGCAGTCGACCAGAGCGCATCGCTTCTACTTGTGCAGAGTTCGAGTGCACCGTGTAGTAAATCACTCGCTTACCTGTAATTTTACTTAGGTGAGCTTGGAAGTCGGCGAATGCATCTTTGTATAACGCAGGGTCTTCTACCGGAGTGTAAGTAAACACAAGCGTACTTGGGTCGTTCCACTCATCTGGGTTCTTCGGTGAATCGGCGACCAAATCTTGGTTTTCATCACAGTATCGATCGTCTAGCACACCACGACTAGAGCAGTCGCTTGCCATAGCCATTGAAGGAAGTAGTAATGAGCTAGCGATTAACAGTCCTTTAACACTGATTTTCATATTCAAACCTTACTTTTACTTATTGTTGAAAGTCACCTTCGCTATTGCAGCCTTTGTGCCACCTTTTAATTTATTTAATTTCAATAACTTAAAGAAAACCCTAAATTGGAAAATTACTTTTGTGTCATTACTGTCCAACCGAGAAGTCTCTATTTGGGTCATTTATGTCCCACCAATTTCGGTGGTAAAAAAAAGAGCCCGAAGGCCCTTTGGTTCACTGCTTTTTCTCTTATTATTCTTTGGCTAAGTGCTCTCTATACAAACGCTATAATTAGCGATGTAAAGCGAAGCTCACAACAGCCTAAGCGTCGCTGTCCATACAGTTAGCGTAGTAAGTTACCGTTGCAGGCCAATCGCTGAATACGCCCATCACACCCACATCTTGCGCCAGTACATCAAGCATTTTCATCATGTCACCATCATTGTTGATGCCATCTTTCACGCTTTGGTAATACCAACCGCCACCTTGCGCTAGTGGACCCGAACGCTCCAGTGTCCATGCAATAATCTCAAGCTCAGCATCTTTTGCCAGTTTCGCGTAATTAGACGCAACCAATTCGTTGTTCTCACCTAGCTCAACCAAAGCAAACAGAGGTGGCGCGATGATATTCACACCCGCATCGTGCAGTTCTTTCATGTTCTCCACAGACGCAACAAAGTCCGCTTGCTCATAGACACGGTCGTCAAGGTAAACGGCTTGCTTACCGAACTTAGGCGTCTCATTAACCCAGTACTTCACATCATCCAAGTTGAATGACTGTAGGTAAGTCTCTGAAGGCTCAAAACCCGCCTCTTTCAGCTCATCCACCAGCTTCTGCGCGTACATCTCTTGGCTAAAACCATTGAAAGGCATTTCTACCGCCGCCGATTTCAGCTCAGGAGTCACCTTCACGCCGTGCTCTTTAAACAATGCCGCACTTTCTGCGTGTGTCATCAGTGTGCCACTTTGGCTGTAAAGATCGGTTCTCCAACCGGGTGTGCCATTCATGTACTCTTCGACCGTGGTTGCTTTTGGATTCGCACCATCCATTTTCCCTTTCAGGGTCTTAAACTCCGCTAGCGTGAAATCAGAGGTACGACACTCAACCTGAGCATCTTCGCCTGTCGCTGGGTTAGCCGGCGTGAACGGTGTTGAACACTTCTTCGCGAGATCGGGATGCGCCAAAACATCGGTTGTGGTGTGCAGATCACTTTGCGAGTGACGACATACCAACGCCTTGTCTTTAGTGAAAGTCACATCGCATTCCACGACGCCCGCGCCCATTTGAATCGCCGCTAAGTAGGATTCCTTGGTGTGCTCAGGAAACTGCATCGCAGCTCCGCGATGTCCAATAGAAAAATCACTACGATGAAAAGGTCCTTCACTGCAACTCAACAGCTTGGTTTTCAAAGGGCTCTCATCCATATTGTTCACTAAAAAGAGGGGACGAGGACCTAAGTCGGCTGATTCTGCTGCGGCCCATGCCGTCATCGAGCTCACACCTAGTATCAGAGCAATCGAACCTTTCAGTATTTGCTTCATGTTTGTATCTCCTTGCAACAAGCAATTATTTTTCTAACTTCCTTTATTCGATCATTCGGTGTTGGATAGCTGTCATATATAGATAGTTGTCATATAGATTTTGACTCAGCACCGAATAACCTCATGTGAACGTATGCCACAATGTAGTGATTGCACGCATTGTGCCAAATGTTAAAGCCCTTTTATTACAATTACTTGAAACGGTTAACCATTCGACTGAAAGTTAAATGGGTCATTGTTGTCTTGTGCTTTTATTAAGCGAATGAATGAACCAGTTAGGCTTTGAAGCTCTCTTTATCCAATTGGTGTTTCTTCATTTTTCGATAAAGCGTTTTGCGTGGCAGGTTCAGCTTGCTTGAGACCTCATTGATGTTGCCTGCGCTTTCAATAAGCGCCTCAGTCAGAACATTTCGTTCGTACTGCTCCATCTGTTTTTCAAAGGCGAAATCTTCTCCGGACGACTCGCAAATCGGCGATTGAAGATCAAAGCCATCACCGACAATACCCAACACAAAACGATCAGCGACATTACGCAGCTCACGCACGTTACCCGGCCATTCGTGTCGACATAGCTGCTGTATTTGTTCGGGATAGATCGTTGACGGGCGTGTCTTGTATTTGTGGCTCGCTTGAATCACAAAATGGCGGAACAGCACCTGAATGTCCTCTTTGCGTTGACGCAATGCGGGAAGGTTTAAGCTAGCAATATTGAGGCGATAGAAGAGATCGGCTCTGAACTCCCCCGTTTCACTCAAGCTCGCAAGATCAGCTTTGCTGGCGGCTACCACCACAATATCGACCGGGATTAACTCGTTACCACCAACGCGCTCAATCATTCTTTCTTGAATGACGCGCAACAGTTTAATTTGCACCGCAATTGGCATGCTTTCGATTTCATCAAGGAACAGAGTTCCGCCATTGGCTTGTTCTATTTTTCCAATGCGCTTCTTGTTGGCACTGGTAAACGAACCCGCTTCATGACCAAACAACTCACTCTCAATAATGCTTTCTGTCATGCCGCCACAGTTAATCGCAACAAAGGGCTTCGCCTTACGATGGCTAAATTGATGCAACGCGCGAGCAATCACCTCTTTGCCCGTTCCTGTTTCGCCATTGATGATGGTATCAACACCAGTATGAGACAGGGCAAGCACTTGCTTACGTATCGTATCCATCGCTTGTGATTGGCCAATAACCACCGTTTCAATCGGTAACTCCGTTTCCTCATCACCGTCTGTAGCTGCTGGGCAATTGTGCTGAGACTGTGTCAACGCCAAGTCGAGCTTTTCTACCAACTCGCCCGCATTAAGTGGCTTTTCTAAAAAGTCGAACGCCCCTAGCTTCATTGCCTCTATCGCCATGGGAATATCGCCATGACCACTCATCAACAATACAGGGACGTTAGCGGCTCTATGTTGAATTGAACTCAGTAGTGTAAGCCCATCCACCTGTGGCATTCGTACATCACACAATACAACCGACTGGCTGTTTGCTTTGAGCGATTTAAGGCCAAGGTTAGGGTCGGTAAAGGTCGTGACGCTAAACCCTTCTAGCTCCAACATTTCACTCACGGCTTCAACGACATCGATTTCATCATCGATAAGAACTATGTGTTTTTCTGCAGTCATGAGGCTATGCCTTTTGGTAGAGTGACGATAAAAGTAGTGCCTTGGTGTTCAACTGATTCCACGTGAATCGAGCCGCCAAAGTCTTTTATGATGTTGTACGCGATAGACAAACCGAGCCCAAGCCCCTTACCTGTTGTCTTGCGGGTATAAAATGGGTCAAACAGATGCGGAATGTCCTCTTCAGGTATCCCTAACCCGTTGTCCATCACCAAAATCTGAATGGTATTCGAATGCTCTTGAGTAGAGATGCTGAGCTCTGGTTGCTCTCTGTGTTCGATGGCATCCAGAGCATTGCTGATCAAATTCACCAGTACCTGTTCTAAGCGAATGTTGTTAGCTCGAACCATCTGGTCGCTTTGTGGTGAATACTGAATCGAGACAGCGCTCTGTCGGGTTTCAAACAGATCAATCGCATCACCAATCACCTTATTCAATTCAACGTTATCAATCTTGCCATCACTCTTACGTGAGAAGGCCTTTAGGTGACGAGTAATCGCAGCGACTTTATCTAACAAGACCTCGATTTTTTTCAGATTCTCTTCTGCCCTGTCAGGCCTTTGCTTGCCTAACCATAATTGAGCACTTCGAACGTGACTGTTTACTGCGGTCAGAGGTTGATTGATCTCGTGCGTGATCCCAACACTGAGTTGCCCCAATGCAGCCAGTTTTCCTGCTTGGATCAACTCATCTTGAGTCACTCGTAGTTTGGCTTCGGCTAGGGTTCGCTCTTCCACTTCAGCTTCTAATTTTCGATTGGTTTGCTTAACGACTTTAGCCGTGGTCTGGAATACCTTTAGGTACTTGGCCATTTGCGTCACTTCGTCTTTGCCACGAATAGAAACTTCGGTATCTAGATGACCGGTAGAAATCGCGAACATGTTGTCTTTGAGCTGTAAAAGCCTTTCTAAAATACTCTTACGCACGTAGAACCACGAAATGGCAGCGGCAGCCAACACGCTAAACAGAGAAAGGAAAAGAGAGATACGCTGATTCGATTGTAAAGACAACTGCGCTTGCTGAATCGATTGATCAATATTGCTATTCACCTTGCTGGTATTACTTTCGATCTGCACCGTTAACTGATTCAAATGTTCACGGCTGTTTTGCAGAAAATATTGCTCTTGATAGAGATGATCGAGCGCTTTGTTTTTCATCCCATACAAGCTGCTATCACTTGAGGCGAGGTTATAGATCACTGTGAGTTGATGATCTAATTCAGGAAAATCACTTCTTAAATCACCACTGACCCAGAGCTTCCACCACTCTTCACCAACTTGCTCTAAGCGGTAACTGGTGTAATCGAGCTCATTAAAGCTTGAGTCGTTATACAGCTTCTCTACCAAGCCTAATTGGTAATAAAGCAGAGATTTCAACTGGGTATATTGAATTTGCTCTTTGGCTGACTCAGGCAAACTGTCGAGTGAATCACTGGCCTGTTGCAACAGAGGATAAAAGCCCTCAAGCAAATTACGAAGTTCTTGATTGAGTTGTTCTGACTCAATCTCACTTTGATACAACAAACTCAGACTATTGTTAACTTGGGCGATAAGATCTTTAAAATAGGCGTGGTAATCAGGGAATTGAACCATAACGCTATTCATCACTGAAATGGCCTCTTCAATTTTGAGCATCGCCTGCTTACGTTCTATATTCGATTCAGCGTCACTGAGCTGAGATGAGGTCGTGATAATCACACGCACCATATCATTGAGGCGTGCAGCGTTATCTAAGGCGGGGATTTCACTCTCTTTTAATTCAACAAGGCGTTGGTTTAAATCGTCAAAGGTGAAGCTCGATACAACTGACAGAAAGATGGTGGTCATCGATAACATAGCCAATGCCAACACCAAACGCAGCTCGATGCCCTTCCAACCAAACCACTTACGACGCGGGATTTTGATCGAAAACGGGCGTTCAAAACTTTCTTTATTTTCTATCACCTCGGAGACATGACTACTCACTCGCTCCACCTTCTCTCATCATAAAATCAACAAGATCCGTCAATGATTCAATCAGTTAGGTGGTTTACCTATTTAATCTTACATCTAATAGCTTTAGTAAAACTATTAAATGAAGAGTAATCATTAACATTTTACATAAGACATCATAACAATTATTTTATAAAGCTTGAGCTGTCTGTTTTGCGATAATAGAAAGTGACCGCACCGACAGAAACGTGATTACTTTATCAATACCTATCGAAGGACATTTTAGTTTGAGCACTTCCAATAACGTCTGATCATTTATCATAGAGATTGATCGTATTGGGCTTATCATTCGCAAAACGGTTTTGAATCTAAACTTTCAGACAAATTAGCAATAATGGAAAATCATTGAGTCTCGCAGTGTAGGACACTACCTATGTCGAAATAGGATGGATGTATAAATAATGCAGAACAATCATGTCAGGTTGGAGAAGGTAGTGAGGTATTTAGAATCTCACCTTGATCAGCCTATGGTAATAGAAGAGCTATTATCAAAATTTTACTTCTCTAAATACCATTTTCATCACCTGTTCCGCGCCTATTATGGCGAGGGGGTATATGCGATGCGTAAGCGCCTGCTTTTAGAGAGGGCTGCTCGAAGTATAGTTTATGGGGTTGAGAGCATGACTGAGATTGCTTTTTCTTGTGGCTATGAAAACCAAGCTTCTTTTAATAAGGCGATACGAAAGCAGTTCTCTTGTACACCATCGTATATTCGTCATCAAAAAACAGTTCCTGCCTTAAAAAGGCAACAACTCACTAGTTTTGAGGACATAAAGATGAATATAAACGTTGTCGATTGCAAGTCTACGGAAGTCCTGTATTCCAGAGGTAGTGGCAAATACAATGATGCAGCTGCAACCGCATGGGGGCAACTGATGCCATTTGTTTATTCTAATCGCTTAATTCAACCCGAGACAATAATGATAGGAATAAGCCATGACGACCCAAATATTACCCTTGTAGATAATATACGCTACGACGCATGTGCAACGATCGTTACTGAAATGGAATTACCTGAAGGTATCGATCGCAAGACAATCTTAGGTGGCAAATATGCCAAGGCCTTGCACAAAGGTACTTACGAGAAACTCTCTGAAGCTTACAGCTATTTACTCTTAAAATGGCTACCAGACAGTGGGTTTGAACTGCGAGACCAACCATGCTTTGAGGTGTACCTGAATCGAGACCCAAGACGAACTAAACCTGAGAATTTGAAAACCGAAATCTATATTCCGATCAAGTAACTGAGAGAGCTGTCCTTGAGTCAGTCAATCATGGCTGGCTCATTTTTGCCCCTTTCCTTGCCAGCGATGTTTAACCTCATAAATCACAATGAGGTGGTTTGATCCTACTTTTTCTTATCCAATGTTAAGACAGCAGAATAATTGTGCAAGTCTTTGTATCTTCCATTACCTCTATTGAAAAGATTCCATTCTTTCTTTCAAGAAACTAACAAACACCTTCAGCTGCTTGGGAACAAACTTAGACTGAAGATATTGAGCTACCACAAATTGTTGCTTACTGGCCCCAACGTGCCATTCACCTAAGATTGGAACAATTGCACCAGTATCAATATACTCTTGCACCGAAAAATCAGGAAAAATGGAAATCCCCATCCCTTCTAAAACCGCCTCACGCCTAATTTCACTGTGGTTTACCGCAAAGCTACCATCAACCTGAATGGACTCTGAACAAGAACCTTTAGAAAAGTGCCATATGCGATCGGATAGTTTTTCAGTTAAGCATATGCAATTATGATTCTGTATATCTGTCGGTGACTGAGGCGAGCCATACCTTTCTATATAATCAGGACTAGCGCATAGAACATTGTTCCTGCTCCCTAGTGTCGTCGCCACCAAACCTTCAACTGGAGAGCTGGTGATATGAATTACAACATCAATTTCTTCATGTATAGGATCAATGTATTCTTCAGCAATGATAAGTTGCAATTGAATATTTGGATACTTTTTCATAAACACCAGAATAATTGGTGTCAGAACTTGCTTTGATAATGCTTTGGGAGCAGCTACTTTTAAGCTGCCACTATACTCTGATGAACGCGCCTGCGCTGCTGACACAGCCTCTTTAGCATTGTCTAGCATTTTGGAGCACATACGAAACACTTCGTCGCCGTCCGTGCTCAACTTCATTTGTCGTGTTGAACGATTCAACAATTTAATTTCAAGGGCGTCCTCGAGTCGAGCTATAGATCTGCTGATAGATGAGGGGGAAACTCCAAGTTTAACAGCGGTCTTAGAAAAACTACCTAACTCTACAACATTCACAAAAATTGCCATTTCAGACAATAATGGTAAAAGGCGATTTGTGTCCACAGTGCAAAAATCCTTTGCAATTATTCGTATTGTTCTAGCCAAACTACTCATAGATAATAAACAAGTCAATGAGTTAGAGGTGAGCTAATTAAAAAGCAGCACGCTTGCGACATATTAATTAACCTGAATTTATGAGTCAGAGGGAATAATGAGTAAAATAATTTGTGTTGGAAGAAACTATCGAGAGCATGCTAAAGAGCTTAATAATCCAATACCAGAAAACCCAATCTTATTTATTAAGCCCACATCATGTATATCCAGATTTGAAGATATCGGTAGTACTCTTTCTCGCTATGAAGAAATCAGCTATGAACTTGAGCTAGTAATCCAAATTGATGAGATAAATAGTGATAACGCGATATCAGGTATAGGCTTAGGACTTGATTTAACTAGACGGAAATTGCAAAGCCACCTTAAGTCAAAAGGGCATCCCTGGGAGCGTTCTAAATCATTTAGAGGAGCCTGCCCACTCACAAACTTTGTCGATTGCAAAAGCTCTGTTAGTGACTTTGACCACCTCAATATTCAATTTACTTTAACCATTAATAATGAAGTCAGGCAAGCAGGGCACATCAACCAAATGTTATTCCCTGTTTCACAAATAATTGAAGACTCTCACCAAGAATTCGGCGTTGATGCTGGCGACATTTTTATGACAGGTACACCATCAGGTGTCGGTCTCCTACACAAAGGTGATCACCTTATTGTGACGCTGCTCAAAGACGAAAACATAATAATTAAAAAAGAAACAATCATTTAAAAATCAACCCAAGGCTAGGCAAATACTCATGCAACAAGAGATAAGAACAAACGATTTAGTATCAAATGGATACATGATCATAGAAAGTAATCATGTCCCCACCGAAGTGAAAGACACCCATGTATCAAAATATTGGGACGACTTACCATTGGATACTTACATGGGAGATGGTGGTACATACAGACAGAGGAGGTTTGGCAGCTTTGAGTATTGCTTAAACACCAAAGCTCTCAAAAAAAGCTCTCAAAATTATTTCTACCAATCAAAAGACATAAACCCGTTAAATGGTGGCAATAACAGAACATTTGAGGATGTTTGTGATGACTTTTCTTCGAGTGACTTTTTAAAAAGCCTTATTAACTACTGCTTAGACTTTATCCCTATAAACAAATGTGAAGGAAAAAAATTAGTAATCAACACACACCTGTTCAGGGTTATTGCTGATGGTAATCAACTAGGTCTACCTACACCTGAAGGGATTCATAGGGATGGGCACCATTTCGTTTCCCAACACCTGATACAACGAAAAAACATTAACGGTGGTATTTCAGGTATTTATACCCCTGAAGAGAAAAGTCCTTTGATACACAAGCTACTAAACAATTCATTCGATACCATCATCGTCGATGACAACCGAGTAAAACATGATGTGTCTCCAATCTCCTGTGATTCACTACTCGAACGAGGTCTTAGAGATATGCTGATAATTGACTATAACTTTGTGTAATAGGGGGTGACTATGAAAGATGCTTTACAACAATCGCTAATGGTGTCTCTAGTGATTGCAAAACTTGTCATACCATTTTCAATACTAAGTGAAATTTTACAGTTCTATGGAGTCATCGAGTATACGAGCTTCATATTCGAGCCAATAACGCAGTTGCTAAATCTTAGGCATGAAGTTGCAATCGCCTTTGCCGCCAGCTTCTTTTTGAATATATATGCAGGAATAGCTGTTGCTGCGGGGCTCTCACTCACTCCTTACGAATGGACTATCGTAGGCACATTTATAGCCATATGCCATTCAATACCGATGGAGTCTGCGGTTCTAAAAAAGGTAGGTTTTCCCATAAATGTGCATTGGATATCACGTTTAGTTTTAGGGATAGTAGGAGCTTGGTTTGCTTCATTAATCACACCTGAAACGCTTGCTGGTGGTATTTTCAATCAAGAGCTGAAGACTGTTCAATACGATGGGTTTACTGATCTAATTAAAAATGCGGTCACTAATTCGGCGATTCTGTGCATAAAAATATGTGTGCTTGTTTCAGCTTTGATATGCATATTCGAACTAATAAAAAGGTCGAAAACCTACAACGCATATCTTCAAAAGCACACATATATGTCTAGTCTCATTGTGGGCGGACTACTTGGAGTGACTTACGGAGCGGGTATTCTATTGAAAGACTTTAACTCAGTGAAGAGTGAGCACAAAGTTTACTTACTTACATTCTTGATGCTCGCTCACGGTCTAATTGAGGAAACATTAATATTTTTAATGTTTGGTTCAGATGTGACGGTGATATTCGCAATTCGAATGTTTCTAGCCTTAACGGCGGTATTCAGCGTGTGGGCATACAAAACTTGGCAATACAAAAATAAGCAAACAAAGGAACTGATAAATAACTAAGGTATTCATTACAGACAGGATCACAGATCCTACGATTGAAAAAGAGATTTTAGGTGACCACCTTGCATCATCTATTGAAAAAGATGTGGAAGTATTGTTGGTATGGCATCAGATAGTTGATGAAAGTTTCCTTAATGATTTTCCAAATCTTAAAGTCATCATCCGTTACGGTGTAGGTTTTGATAAAATCGACTTGAGTGCCTGTCGGTCAAGAGGTATTACAGTGTGTAATAATCCTGATTACTGTACTGAAGAAGTCGCGGATACCGCCGTAGCAATGATCTTAAACACTACTCGCATGCTGACCAGATACAACGCTGTTGCACCGCATTATTCTTCAGGATGGCAAGAAAATGTTATCCCTGAAATAAAACGAACATCCTCACAAACTGTCGGTGTCATTGGGATGGGGCGAATAGGTAGTCTCACGTTGAGCAAATGCAAGGCTCTAGGCTATCAAACCCAATTTTATGACCCGTACATTTCAGAAGGCACAGAAAAAGTCTTTGGTACATCTAAATGTTCGTCTCTTGAAGAGCTTTTAGAGACAAGTGATATTGTGAGTCTTCATTGTCCACTAGATGAATCTACACAAGGAATAGTTGACTCACAATTTATAAATAGAATGAAAAGTGGCGCTTCCCTGGTCAATACAGCAAGAGGAGGGTTAGTATCTGATATAGATATTTTTTACTCTGCATTAAAATTTCAAGATCTAAGCTCTGTCGCCTTAGATGTACTTCCACAAGAGCCTCCCAAAAGTGGCAAGTTAATTGACGCATGGAAAAACAATGAAGCATGGTTAGCTGGTAGATTACTAATTAATCCACACGCTGCCTATCATTCTATTGAGTCCCAACTAGAGCAGCGCAAAAACGCAGCGATGAACGCGATGCGCGCTATTAAAGGGTTACCTGTAACAGCTGTGGTATCTGATTGATCTAAGCGACTAAAAGTACCATTTCCCAACGTTCTGATTAGGGCAATGGTACTACTAAAGCCTTCCGTTAGGTTCATTAACTAGAAAACCAATTTCTTGAATTCCAGTCACCATTTACTGATAACAACGTTGAACTAAATATCTACTACTTCCATCACACCCTAAAATCACTATTTAGCACAATAGGCTGAAAAGAGATACGCAAGATCTTCTTTTCAACTGCGCAAGTTGATGTGAACCCAAACACCCTTATATGCTGGTTTTTCTCACCTGTAAACTGCAGAATGGAAACCGTTACAAGACTCAACATAACCAGAGAAGTAAAACGTCAATTATATTTCCACTCTGACAACCAATGCAAGGGTTTGCAATACTTCAGAGGCTCTTCTCCACTTAGATGAGTCTATAAATTAACAATAAAACCAGTAATACGTTGATTTATAATCACTTCCCCTCTTATATCTTAGTGTTGTAGTTTGTCGTTATTATCTTCCGCTCTATTTAATTTTAAAGGTCAATCCGTACAGTCTGTAACGCTCGAAGAGTGCACTCATTCAGTACTCGTCAAATGCAAGCGAGACAGACGCTGTAAAGTCGTTGACCCTGAGACTGGAGCACCGCGTACCGCGTACCGTCGACCACTATGTTCAACGTCGCCTGTCAGATTTACCTGTCAGTGGTCGCCCTTGCGTAATAGAAATTGAACTGGCTCAGACGAGAGATAAGCTCGGCCGAAGATTGATTGAAGCCACTGATTTTGTTGATAAGGGTGGTCGCTATACCAAGAGATTCTGTCACTTTATTAGTGGGCTATGCCGCTATATGAGCATCCATGCATTGTCTAAGCATTTAGACATTCGTTGGGAAACCGTGAAAAATATCGATAAAGCATTTCTGTTATCTACCTTGCCCGCTTTAGAGCCTAAGAAGTTGACCAACCTTGTTCATATTGGCGTTGATGAAGTCGCCAGGGCTAAAGGCCATGACTATATGACCGTTGTTTATGATCTGGTTTCAGGACAACTTATCTGGGTTGATCATGGACGGACTTCAAACGTACTCATCAACTTTTTTGAACAATTATCACCACAAACGAGAGACGGCATCCAAGCTGTATCAATGGATATGGGCCAATCTTACCAATCAGCGGTGAGAAAGGCTCTTCCGAATGCAGACATCGTTTTTGACCGGTTTCACGTTATGCAGAACTACTCTCTTCTGATAAGGAAAGAGCGTAATAAAGCGTTTAGGAGAGGAACGCATGACGAGAAAAAAATGCTTAAGGGGACGCTATTTTTACTCCTCAAAAATGCGCCGAAATTAAGCGATAAGCAGTCAGATAGGCTGGATGATTTACTTGAAAGCAATAAGACACTTTGTACTATTTATATGCTCAAAGAGCAACTGCAAGCCTTATGGAATGAACGTGATTTTGACTTGATGATCGCAGCGCTTGATGCGTGGTGCCAGCTTGCTAAAAATACAAGGATCTTATCTCTCATCAACTTTGCAGATGCGCTTTGGGAGAGAAGAGTTGGGATCTGCAATTATGCAAAATATAGGCTGACGAATGCCCGAGTTGAAGCTGGGAATGTATCGATAGGCCTTCTTAGGCGGAGAGCCCGAGGAGTAAGGGATACTGATTACTTTAAATTGAAGATTAGACAAACCTCAATCCTAGAAACTCACTCTACCTTTTACCCAGAAATCAAGCTCATCTAAGCGGAGAAGAGCCCTTTTTCTAACCCATATCGAGCGTATTAGAACTTAAACTCTAACGTATTTTTGTCCAGAAATTAGTTAGCTATCACGGCTACCTCAGATCCGCCCTGTGATCACCAAGCAATTCTGTCGTATCGTAACTACCAAGCGACTTTGTCATTACGTTAACTACCGAGGGATTTTGACGGGACTAAATTGGCTTACCTTTTAAAGTAATTAATTAAACTTTGGAAGGGGCTAAGGATGTTCTATATGGTGACCTTCTCCCCTGTGACTACTTGGTTTTTGGTGTCTCAGAGCAAGCGGGAAAGTGCTCTTTAAGATCATCTAGATCGGTTAGCACAGCTAGGTATACCGAGCGCTCTAAAGGCATAGATTCTTCGACACCCTTAGAGTTGTCTATTATAGTTTGTACAGATTTCTCATAGTTCTGAACTATATTCATAGCGAAATTGTTATTATCCTCAGCAATTCTAAGGTTAGCGTTTGAAGTTTTTACTGACTGCTTAGCAGCTTTTTCTTTTGATTTTGCTTCTTCAAGCTTCTCTTTTGCATTGTTTAGCTCGATTTCTACATCAACTACTTTGCGTATGGCTAAAGTTAGTTCTTCATCTGTAGTTGTTTCTTCCGCATTCAATTTCTTAACAGTGCCCAAAGCACTATCTCTCGCTGTACTAGCGTTCTCAGCGTTTTTCCTAGCAGCTTCTAAAGCGTTACTAGCTTCAGTTGATTGTTTATCAGAATGTCCCTTAGAGTTCTGCGCCTTTTTCAAAGCGTTCTTCGCTATTACAGAGGGTTTCTCACTATTTGATTTGTACAACGAGTAGGGTTTAGTGCTTTCTTTATGGAGCTTAGCCATGCTCGATATAGTGCTAGCAGATTGGAGAGCCACTTCAAGTGCTGCCAACTCTTTGATAAATGCCGTCGAAGCATTTTTAATGTCAGCTGCGTCTAGTTTTAACTTAAGTTTGTTTAATTTAGATTGAGTATTGATAAATGAAATTGAATCAGCCGAGATTAGTTTGGTAACGACTTTCAAGTGATCTGATTTTTCGGCTGAGATACGACTTTCATCTATACACTTCATTCTCAATTCAAATACTTTGTATCCCGATACAATGGTGTAACCTTCTGTTTTTTTCTCACTCGAAGCCGCTACGTTCTTGCTCTTGTTAGAGCCAGATGCCGACACATTATCGCTCCAATTGTAAACACGAACGTTGACTTCACTCGTGGCTTTTTGAAGGTCGTCGTTAGCTTTATTGATTGCTTTTCGATTGGTCTCGATATCTTTCGCACATTCAGCGTCATCCTTACATGTCGCTAAAGTTAGGGTTGTTGCACTGAGGGCATTTGTTAGATCAAGTGCTGCGGTTTTCACATCGACAGGAACGCTATCTTTGTTTTCCCCATTAACATCTGTTATTTCACTCGGTACTGGTTCCCCTTTAGCATTTTTTGCTTTATTCGCTTTAGAATCATCGTCAAGTGGGTAATTATGGACAATTACAGAGGCTTCGAATTGAGAGTTTCGAAGGCTGTCAGCCAAGCAGTTGGCGGTCATAGGTGAACGGTTTCTATCTGCATAGCACAGGTCACCAATTTTATAGTTCAATTGACCATCTAGGCTTACTTGCGTTGTTTGTAAGGGATAAAATCGGATAGGGTCATCGTACCCACCTTCATTTTCCGCAGTGTAGGTTAACCCATCAAAAACAGTGAGTTGACTAGAGCTGCAAGCCGAGAGTCCTATGACACACAGCGATGCTAAGATTCCATTCTTAAACATGGTTCAATTCCTTTGAGGAACATAACTATCGAAGCAAGCTACATCCAATTCAAACTTGCGATATACATCGAATTTTAGCGGAACCTTTGATTGTTATTAGTGATGGATGTCTAATAGTTTATGCGTTTGGTTGATGGGCATTGACACTCTCCCTTAAAATTGCAGAGTTATCATGTTCCAGAGCCTCATCTATTCGATGGGGCTTTGTTGTTTCTGGTCATAAATTTAAATTGAAGCGCCACTTTCTATTGTGAAAGCGGCGCTTTTTTGTGGGTGCTATATGCAAGAGAAGATTTCTTCATTTCTTACCTACCTCACCAGTTGCTTACTTTGTAGTGGTACGTTGAACTTGGCCATCTAGTAAGAGCTAGGCAAAGTATCCCTACAACCATTTGCAATACTAGACGTTATCCGAAGACAATCTATAGAGCTGAATCTCTAAGTAGGTTTTGTCCAAAAGTTCGCGTGCCTACCTATAGCCTGCATCATCAATACTGAACGCTAACTCACCTTAAAGAATGATCATCCCATCTCGATAAGTCAGTGCTGGCGAAACATCTTGCCCAAGTAATACAGGGCCATCAAGGTCGACGATTTCAGATTGAACCGCAATAGGCAGCGCCGCTCGCATCGCCAATGAGGTGCTTAGCATACAACCAGACATCAGAGCAAAGCCGAGCCTTTGAGCTTCTTCAGCAAGTACCAATGCTTCGGTCAAACCACCCGTTTTATCGAGCTTGATGTTGACCATCTCATACTTGCCCAACAGCGAAGACAGCTGAGAAGTGGTATGACAGCTTTCATCAGCACACAGTGGGATCGGGTGATTGATGTGTGCCAGTGACGCATCATGTTGTTGCGGTAAAGGTTGCTCGATCATCGCGATATCAAACTCAGTAAGTTGATTGAACAACTCTTCGAGATTCAACCCTGTCCACGCTTCATTGGCATCCAGTACAATCTGAACATCCTGCGCCGCTTCTCGCACTGCACGAACACGCTCTACTACCTGCTCGCCATCAAGCTTCACTTTTAGAAGTTTCGCACCATTCGCCACATAATCTCGAGCTTGTGTCGCCATCGCTTCCGGTGTGCCAATGGAGACTGTCATTGCAGTAACGATTTGAGCAGGTAACCCAAACAAGCTATTTGGAAACGTCTGTTCGTTCTGCTGCGCTTCAAAATCCCAAAGCGCACAATCGACCGCATTTCGCGCTGCTCCTCCAGTCAATAAAGACTGAAGATGATCTCTTAGCTCTGCGGGATCGGTAACGCCTCGTTTAAACATAGCTTCAAGGGCACTAGACGCTTGTTGAATTTGCGCTAACACAGACTCCGATGACTCGCCGTATCGTGGGTAAGGCGTACATTCGCCCTGAGCTTGTTTGCCACCATGTTCAATGTAAACACGAACAACGTGACACTCAGTTCGGCTGCCACGAGAGATGCGAAAAGGCGTTTGCATCGCGATAGTAATGGGTTCTGCTGTAATCTTCATAATTTCACTCGGTTGATGTTCGCTTTAACAAATGGAAACGTAGAAATGATGAAGTCGTTAAAGTGAATGTCGCAAATGATCAGTAATGTGTTGTACACCAAAACGAACCGGGTCCGTCACGGGTACTTGATAGAGTGTGGTCCATTCTTGGCACAATGTCTCAGCATCTTCAATGCTAATCGCCGATGTGTTTAAACAGATACCGACCAGTTTCACCTCTGGATTCGTCAATCGCGCGGCTTGCAAGTTAGCTTCAATGGTATGTTCAATCGTTGGTAATTTGGCATGAGGAAGATTACGAATATGTGGTCGCCCTACTTCGTGACATAGCACCAAAGCATCAGCTTGTGCGCCATGCAATAACCCTAAACTCACGCCTGCAAAAGACGGATTGAACAACGAACCTTGGCCTTCAATGATGTCCCAATCGTGGCCAGTAAAATCGGGGCTAATCGCTTCAACCGCGCCGGAAATGAAATCCGCCACCACAGCATCAATCGAAATCCCGCTACCTTCAATCAAGATACCCGTCTGCCCTGTCGCTTTAAACTGAGCTGACGTCCCCGCTTCTTTGAGGGATTTCTCTATCGCCAGTGCCGAGAACATTTTGCCTATTGAGCAATCGGTTCCGACCGTGAGAAGGCGTTTACCCTGTCGAGGCTTGCCATTACCAACATTAAGAACACCATCAAAGTGGCGTACATCATGAAGCTTAGCCAATCCTCGCTGCTGCATGTCAGCAAGCGGTGAAAATTCACTCAGTCGTTGGTGCATGCCAGATGCAATCTCAAATCCCATTTCTGCAGCTGCCATTATGGTTGGCTGCCAAGAGTCAGGAATAACACCACCTGGGTTTGCCGTGCCAATCACTAGCGTTTTCGCGCCCCGTGCTTGCGCCTCTTGTAAGGTCATGTCCATTAAGCCAAGTGAAACAGTATCGTCTGTTAAGCGAAGCTGACCTAGGCAAATTTCTGGTCGCCATTGATGAATACCACGAGCTGTTTTTGCTGCAAGTGGGTCGGTAACATCCCCGAGAAAAAGAAGATAAGGCTGAGCGATAGACATGAGCATTCCTAATTAATAAGTCCTTGTATGGATTTACTTTAATTAAGAACTTAGAAGCTGGCGAATACCTATTTATGGCGAGCCTATAACCTTAAGTTATAGGGTGCGTATGACTCTTCAATGAAGCGATAAATTGCTTAACGGAAATCGACTGAGGGGTGTGCTCTGCACAAAGCATCGATACCGAAAATTGGATGTCTGGTTGAAGTGGTAACACACAGACCGCATCGTCATTTTGATACTGCTCTGCCGTCCACGGATCCACAATCGCAAACCCCGCTTGGTGCTTCACCAGTTCCGCCGCCGCGCTATATCCACGCACAGATATTGGATGGTGATAATGCTCATCTCGCGCAATAAGGCTTTGATGTAACAGGAGGCCTAATGGATCGCGGCTATCGAGTCCGATGATTGGCAAGGGATAATTGATCAGGTCATCAAGGGTTAATTCCGTCGGTAACTGTTCAACGGTGCTGAAAGGAACCAGAACCTTGAGGGATTCAGTTAAGAGTGTTTCACTTAATATAGCAGGCGGTGTTTCGTCCCCAAACGCGATAGCAATATCAAGCTCATGCTTTAATAGCCCAGCACAAAGTTCATCACGGTTTGCAGTCAGCAACTCAAAAGAGAGCTCTTGTTCACGAGACATTTGGGCTATTACCGGAGTCAGCAATTTGGTCGCCAGTATCGGCGGCGCACCAATGCGTAAATGCTGATGTCCTTGCTTCACTTTGTTGGTCAGAGATCGAAATTGACCCAATTGCTGATACACCTTTTCCGCTTCGGGCAGTAAGGTTTTTGCCTCTACCGTTGGCACCAACCGACCTTTGACACGCTCGAACAATCCAAACCCAAGTTGTTGCTCTGTGTGTGCCAGAATACGAGTCACATTAGGTTGTGACACATGCAGATTACGCGCAGCCCCAGATACGGTTCCGGTTTGCATAATGGCGTAAAAGACTTCCAACTGTCTTAGGTTCACATTGATGTCCTTATGGTTCGCGAAACAAGTCTAGGGTTTGGCTTTTCTTGTATTAGCTAAGCTGTCAAACTAGCTGTCTATTTATCTACTTGGCTATTTGCGTGAGTTTATTTTAGTAACTCAGCTATCGTAGGTTGAAGAACCTCAGCCCAAGCTTGGTAAGCCTTCGCATTCAAATGCAAGTCATCACATGAGTATTCATTCGATAAAAGCTTATTAGGTGACAATACAGAATTCACATCTAAGAACGCAATGCCTTGCAGAGAACAGTACTCGCTTATCTTGCTATTGAGTAGTTCAACCGACGAATTCAAACCTTGCAGTTTAGAGCCAACATAAAGCGTTGATTGCGCCAAGATTCGAATTTCGTTTTCTTGCCACACCTCAAGCATATCAATGTAGTTCTGGTAGATATGTTCGACATCATAACCCTGCGCTAAATCGTTTATCCCTGCCATAAAACACACCAGCTTCGGCTTCACATTCAACGTGGTATCAATACGACGCAACATGCCCGTTGTGGTATCACCGGCTAAGCCGCGATTGACCATCGAAACATCCCGAAAAATATCCGCCCACGGGGCCCATTCGGTGATCGAATCACCAAACATCACTAGGTCTGCATTTGGGGAAAAATGACGATGATTGTCCGATGTCATGATGTAACGGCTCATGCTGTGGCCTCGCTGCTGAATCTCAGATTGAATAGCGACCGCCTTGAGGATGTCACTATCCTGTGTGGTGCTATCGAATTGAGCCAACAAACCTTCGATATGAGGCTTAAAAGGACTGAGGCGAGTGCTCAGTTGGTGGTGTTCTTTAAGGGAAGACAACCTCTCTAGCAATGCATACAGAGAGCGGTTTTGACCAACTTCTTGGAATAACTGATATAAATCGAGGACAGGGTGTTGTTGCAGCGCCGCAAGTAATTGCTTGTCTTCCATGGTGTTATCTAGCCCTTCAATTCTCTGGTGATGAGCTCAGATAATATCCGATTGTTTACGGGATAGATAACATTAGAAACAGATAATGACTTAATCTCAACAAGGCTGTTTACATACCGCATAAAAATATCTTCCTGTACAAATCTCGTTCCGACTCAAAAATCAGCACTTCATCATAATATGTATAAGAAATTAGCCACATATTGTGACCTCAGTCTCTCAGCCTACCGTCTACTCCTATTGCCACTATTTAACGGAGGATTTATAGAATATCAGGATGGTGAATAATAGGTTAAATCATAATAAGGACCTTTACGTGAAACTTTCTCTATCCAATACCGCGTTGGCCGTTACCGCCATCCTACTTGCAGGTTGCCAATCTGCACCTGAATCAGTTCAAGAACCAACAGCATACCAATGCCAAACGAATACCAATGCCGACGTGAATGACTTGAGGATCTATCAAGTGATGGTCGAAAGCTTTGTCAGTGGCGATGACTCAATTGGTCATGGTACAGGCTATGGAACCAGTCACCATAACGGAGACATCCAAGGTATTATCGACTCACTTGATTACATTGAATCTCTTGGCATGAACGGCATTTGGCTAACCCCAATCTTTAATTCAGAGCCTATCGAAAACCAAGACCATTGGGCTGATAGACTGGATGCTACCGGTTATTTTGCCACTGATTATTTCAATATCGATCCGAGATTCGGAACGATGGAAGAAGCTAAAACCTTAGTTGAAGAAGCGCATGCTCGAGGGCTATATGTCTTCTTTGATGGCGTATTTGGCCACCACAAAAAAAACGTAGTGCCGTCACCAACAGGTAAGCTGCCCCAAGGAGAGGATAATCCAGTCTCATACCCTGAGAGCCTAGCCTTCTATCAAGAAGTTGCCGAGTATTGGATCAAAGAACTCAAAATTGATGGTTGGCGCTTAGATCAAGCTTATCAAGTGCCAAAAGAAGCTTGGAGTCAAATCAGAGAAACGGTAGACACCGCTTCTTCTCAAGTCGAATACGTAAACAGCGAAGGTAAAACCGTGAACCCTCTGGGTTATATGGTCGCGGAAATTTGGGCAGGTGAGAACCGCATTATTGAAACAGGCTACGGTTCAAATGAAGCACCGGCCTTATGTTCTGCGTTTGATTTCCCTATGCGCTACCGCCTGACGGAAACCTTTGCTGTAAACGAAGCTGGCGTGGGGAACAAAGGTGGAGAGTGGCTTGCAGAAGGCATGTCTTTACATTCGTTATACCCAGACCACGCAAAGCCAAATTTAATGATCGGTAACCATGACCTTGTGCGCTTTGGTGACTTATTACAGCGCGGTGATATCGCTTCTCCACAAGACAAAGAGTATTGGCAGCGCTATAAAGCGGCATTTTCATTCCAAGCAGCTTATACCGGCCCAATAACCACCTACTATGGGGACGAAATAGGCGATCAACTAGAAGGTTTTGCAGACAAAGTATGGACTGATGACTGTGCAATTAATGGTCTGTGTGATGATCACGTAGCCCGTACTAGCGGTAAAGTAGAAGGTGTCACAGCCCAACTCAATGCGCACGAAAAAGACTTAAAGCAATACGTGACAAACTTGATGAAACTGAGAGAAACGCACCCCGCTCTATCACAAGGTAAACGTACAAACCTGATGGCCAATGATGTCGCCTATGTCGATCACAAAGCCTATGAAGGCGATGCTGTTGTCTACGCAGTGAACGTTACCAACAAAGAACAAACCATAAAACTAACCAAAGAAAAAGTCGGCTCCATAGCTGATCTGACGGATATTGAATCCAAGCAATCGATCTCAGCTATTGATGGCCACTACTCTATCGTTCTAAGCCCATTTGAAGCTCGTTTCTTGTCGATAACAAAGCCAAGTGAAAAAGGGCCAATTGCGGCGATACTAGCGACAGGAAATGAAGTTGGACAAGGCTTCATGGCTCAATGTGACAATCCAACAATAAAAGCCGAAGGCCCTATTTCGAGCCCGCTTTATGTGGTTGGCAATTTTGCTGATTCAGGTTGGAAACACGTGGGTCAACGAGAGTTTGAATATAAAGGTGACAACACTTACCAAGTCGTCACCACTGAAAAACCGGGCAGCTATCGCATGCAATACGCGTCTAAAGCTTGGTCTCCACAATTTACAGCTGAAGGGCTCAACCTAAAATTAGGACAACTTAACTCATTAACTAAAGGTGGTTACGGACAAGATACCGCAGTGACTATTCGTAATGCAGGGCAGTATGTATGGAGCTTACAATTCGATGATGCAGGGCAACCACTGCAAATTATGGCTTCCAAATGTGCGGAGTAGTCACAACTAACCTCCGTTAAAATCCAAATAAAATGCCCCTTAGTTATATGAATAAGGGGCTTTCTTTAATTGATATGGGATATTAACGAGACCGGGTATTTAATGACACCACCTCAATCCCTACTTTACTAGTAGGTGATTACGGTTATCACGGCTTTTCTTAATCAACTCGTTGCTCTCGTCCATTTCATCTGACTTAGCAAGGCGATCATAAAGTAGCACGTTGACCGTCGCAGCTAGATTCATACAGCCTACCGTTGGTACATACACAACGTGGTCAGCTCGGTCTGCAACATCTTGAGAAATAGAACCGTCTTCAGGGCCAAAGATATAGATAGCATTTTCCGGGTGTTTAAAACGCGGCAGCGGTGTCGCACCCTCTGCTAGTTCTACACACACAATCTGTGTTTCTGTATCAAGGTTATCTAAAAATGACTCGACACTAGTCAGCGGGATAGTGCGCGTTGCACTCTTGGTATCGGTGTGAAATTTTGCAGCCTTGTCGTAGCGTTGCCCTGTGTATTTAACTTCGTCGACTTGGTAGCAACCCGCCGCACGCATAACCGCGCCAACGTTTGTCGGGCTCTTTGGGTTGGTTAAACCAATAGTCACATGGCTTTTGTTCATGAATCTTTCTCACTTAACGAATAGACATAGCAGGGTGCTACAAAGCGTCGCATTCTAACAAAGCAGCGTCGAATTCAAAAGCACGGAAACAGAGTTACCGATCTCTCGCCATGCCTGCAATTACATAGGCTCAATAGCCTTAAAACCTAACCACCATCATATTTACAAAACAAAAGTGTTTTAGGGTAACAATTAAACAACAAGTCCATTTACATTTTGAAACCACATTAATAATGTGTTGAGAATTACATTAGACAATCGCACAGGAAGCGTGACATGACCCTAACCATCAAAAACCGCCTTTATATACTCTCTTTCATTCCCTTGTTACTAATGGCAATTGGGATGATGAGCGTGACTTATATGAAGAGCACCGAGCTAACCGCACAACAAGTAGAATCGACGCGTAGCAATATGATGGCGATGAAAGAAAAAGAACTCAAAGCATACCTACAAATGGCCTACTCCTCGATCAGCCCATTTTTAGATAAAGGGGCAACACTAGAAGAAGCCTTACCAACGCTCAAAACTCTTGAATATGGTGAGTCTGGCTATATTTTTGGTTATGACTCGAAAGGCGTTCGAGTTGTTGTTGGCCAAAACAATGATGGTATTGGTAAAAACTACTACGACCTTCAAGATAAAAAAGGCAACTATCTAATCCGCGACCTGATCAAAAATTCAAAATTGGGTGAATTCACCACTTACTACTTTCCAAAACTTGGCCAATCGGAAGCTCTACCTAAGCTCAGCTACTCGATATTCATTCCTCAGTGGGATTTAATGCTAGGCACGGGTTTTTACACTGACGACATCGACGCGGTGATTGCTGAAATGAAAGAGAGTTCAAATGTCGCACTGCAAAGCTCACTCACTGCCATCACTATTTTTTGTGGTTTGATTGCACTTGTAGTGGCGGTTTTCGCTGTCGCCGTGAACCGTACTATCATGCAACCACTCGAACAATTTGATCGCTCGATTAGCGCTTTCGCTAGCGGTGAGGCCGATTTAACGGCTCGTATGGAACATTTCAAAGCGCCAGAGTTCACCAAGCTCAGTGAGAACTTCAATGCCTTTGTTGCCAGCCTACAAACCATCATTCGAAGTGTTAGTGATGTTGGCCAGCAAGTTGTATCCGAGACCACCAGCATGTCTTCTCGTGCCGCACAAGTTGATGAAATTGCAACAGGTCAGCGCGAAGAAACGGAGCAAGTGGCAACCGCTATGACGGAGATGACCACGACAGCGCAAGAGATCTCAAGCAATGCTAGCCAAGCAGCTGATTCAGCTAAACAGGCAGAAACTAACGCTAAAGAAGCTCAACAGATTGTTAATGCTGCTGCAAATTCGGTTGCAGGCCTTGCTAGCGAAGTATCAGAAGCGAACACCGTGGTATCAAGACTCGAAGGTGATGTACAAAATATCTCGTCTTCACTGACAGTCATTCAAGACATTGCAGAACAAACGAACTTATTGGCACTGAATGCTGCGATTGAAGCCGCACGTGCAGGTGAACAAGGACGTGGATTTGCAGTGGTAGCTGATGAGGTTCGTAAACTGGCAAGCCGCACTCAAGAAAGTACGGGTGACATTCACAAGATGATTCAACAGTTAAAAGCCGCTTCAGATGCTGCAGTAAAAGCCATGGATTCGAGTCAAAATCGAAGTGCTCAAACCGTGGAAGAAGCGAATGCCGCAGCCGCTGCACTGGCGAAGATCCAAGCATCGATTGATACCATCATGGACATGAACTCGTTAATTGCTACTGCGACGGAGCAACAAAATATTGTTGGGCAAGAGATCTCGCAACGCATTGTAGTTATATCAGATCAAAGCTCGCAATCGGCATCACTCGCAAATCAAAACCGTACAGGCAGCCAAAACCTAAACAGCCGCGCCAATGAGCTATACCACTTGGTAGATCGCTTCACGGTTTAGTGCATTTGCGGTCGATTAAATAGCAAGTAAACGCTACGAAACGTTCAAAGCTTCTCTAATCAAATACAATCGGGCTTCAGAATCATCATTCTGAAGCTCGATTGTTTATCTAAGAGTGTTTGAATAAAAGGAACGACACTGAGTAGAACCTAAGGCCCAACCCCAGCCTTAACGCAATCTTGATTCAGTGGGCAATGTTCACACTTTGGTTTAGGGTTACAAAACTGCTGGCCATGTTCAACGAGTAAGCCATGATAATAACCGTACCTTTTTGTATCCAGAGAAATCACGTTTTCCATTAAAGCTCGAAACTTTTCATACGATTTAGGGACATCCAACCCATTGCGAATGAAGATCCTTCTCGCGTACGCATCAATCACAAAAGATGGCTTACCTATCGCATACACCAGAATCGCGTCGGCGGTTTCGCCACCAATTCCTTTGACTTCCAGTAGCTCTTTACGCAGTTGATCCTTATCCTGTTCTCGCACCACAGACATATCGTATTGATATTTCGCAAACCACTCAGTCACGGCCTTAAGCTTAATGGCTTTCTGATTGTAGTAACCACTAGAACGAATCTTTTGAGCAAGCTCATCGATCTCCATATCTGCTACTGACCTTGGATTACACTTATCGCCCAAGTTAGTCAGTGCTTTCTCTGCATTCTTCCAATTAGTGTTTTGAACCAAAATAGCGCCTAAAACGATCTCGTAAGGATCGTTCCTTTGCCACCATTCAAAATAGCCATAGTGCTGCTCAAGTGTATCGAACACACTGAGTATCAGTTCATTTTGGCTGACTAAATTATGATGACTTGGCGTCATAGAACTAATCCAATTGCTCAGATAGAAAATCGACTAACAAGCGAACCTTTGAAGACAGGTTACGGTTCTGAGGGTATAGCGCCCAGATCCCTTCTTTGTCGTCTCGGTAGTCAGACAGCACCTCAACCAACTCACCTGAATCAAGATCTTCACTCACGTAGTACTCTGGTAATTGCACCAAGCCAATGCTCTGTTTTGCTGCATCTAGTAAAGCTAGGCCACTATTACACTTGATTCGTCCATTAACACGAACTGAGCGAGGGCGACCATTTTCTTTAAAACGCCAATGCTCAAAGCCACCCACTAAGCATTGGTGATTAGTCAGCTCAGACAGCGTATGCGGCTCACCATAACGTTCAATGTATTCAGGGCTTGCACATACATAGAGTTGTCGTTGAGAAAGCTTTTTTGCCACAAGACTTGAATCTTCTAAGCGACCAAGACGAATCGCCACATCAACACCGGAATCAATAAGGTCGAGCTTTTGGTTAGTCAGCATCAGCTCTAACTCTACTTGCGGATGAAGCTTTAAGAACTGGTGAAGTATTGGGGCGAGTTGACGCTCGCCATAAGTCACGGGTGCCGTCACTTTCAACAAGCCTTTCGGTGTGGATTGCATCTGCGTGACTGCAAGCTCAGCAATTTCTAAGCCCTCAACCAGCAACTTACACTGTTGATAATAGAGTTGCCCCGCCTCTGTCAGAGAAACCTTACGAGTCGTTCGATTGAGTAGTTTCACTGCGAGACGCTCTTCGAGGTTTGCCACCCTGCGACTGATTTGAGCCACCGACGTAGCGAGCTTCTGCGCCGCACCAGTAAAGCTTTCACGCTCTGCGACTGCAACAAACTCACTTACCCCTTCCCAATTGGCCATACCTTTACCCTATGCTGAACTTTGGTTACCCATACAGTGTATTGAAGATAGATATCAGTGTCACCTTGCTTGATATGCGCTGCGCATAAGTCTTCACCACCTATCTCTATTATTCGACACCTTACAGAAACACATTTTTCTCCTAACATTAATCTCATCCCCTATTGCTAGGGTGATAATCTCTAAAACACTAGGGCGTGTTGATCTTTGCTGTACATTTCGTGTTCAACAATACATCGGTAACCACATTAACATGAATGCCAGCGATAACATGCTGGCATAATTCCTTTCTAGCTTGTCATACCTACTTGAAATAGCTCGATAATGTTTAATTCTCCCAAAGGCATTTTCGACCAAGTGACGATACTTGTATAGACACCAATCCATACTGTCTTTGTCTATATCTTGTCCGTAATTGCGTTTAGCAATTACCGTTTCTCCGCCACGTTACTTAACAAAAGTACGGAAAGGTTCGCTGTCATATCCTTTATCACAAACGATGGTATTAACTTCATCGAGTTGCTCAACTAAGCTTTCGGCATGCACTATATCGTGGCGTTGTCCCTTTGATAAATCAAAGCAAATCGGCAGGCCACCACTATCTACGGCTAAGTGAATTTTGGTTGAGTTGCCCCCGCGACTTTTTCCTATTTGCTCTGAACTTTCAGTAGCTGCACCTGTACTATGCTGATGCGCTCTAACTATAGAACCATCAAGAAATACCCATTCAAAATCAGCCATGCTAGATAAGCTTTTGAAAAGATTATCTAAAATCCCTTTCTTTGACCAAA